>JBEVXV010000101.1:0-3752 GCA_040505915.1 Sedimenticola sp.
ATACTGTCAGTTGTAAAATTGAAAGTGAATAATGCTTTAGATAGATGAAATTGTCACAATATGGTTTTAAGTGTCGATTTCGTTTGGTTGCGTCCCGGCTCCACTTGGCTGTCGCGATGCGAAAAGTGTGGTTACCGATCAAATCACACATATCTATAATTTGATCAGCGCCCTCACTTTTCGCCTATTCGTGTAATGCTACGTTCTAAAAACAACAGTGTACAAGTACCAGGTGCAACAAGCCCAGTGTTACATGAAGGCGAGCCAATCGAGTGGTTTAATGGCATGAACATTGAGGAAATGTTAAGCGTTTTGGCTATACATGTATACATGATTACGGCAGTTGACTGAGTTTCGCTCCTGCAGGACTCAGCTTATTGTATTGCAGATTGTGTAGTCGCAGATCAGATCACACAGATGTATAAAGTGATCGGCGTTTGTATTGTCCACTTTATATGGTAATTACTGTGTTCTAAGAAACTATTATGTCCGTTCAGTAAGCCCAGTATTGCAGAAAGCGAAACAATCAAATTGAACGGCTAATACGTGATATAACGATCCTTATGTAATATGTGTTCACGCTGCGGCAAAAAGGTTTATTATTTTTATCAGGTTCAATGACGCCATCTTGTAGTTTGCCAGGCACCTAGAGGTATCATCTACAGTGAAGATCAATCTAGTCGTCCCCAAGCAGACTGTGCCACGGCGCAGTCCGATCCGGGCCTACACTGGTTGACATATTAAACCTGTTTTCTACACTGCGAACACATATTTGAGTGACCAATGGACTTGAATGAGAAAGCATTTTAAACATTTAACATTGTACAAGACATATACGCAGTCTGATCTGGGCATACACTGGTCACTGACAAATTAACTTGTTTTCCCCACAGCGAGTCACATTTTCAGTGACCAATGGACATAGAAGAGAGATCATTAACAATTGCCGTAGTACAAGACATATGCACAGACTGATCTGGACATACGCTGGTCGCTGATATGTTAGACATGTTTTCCCACAGCGAGCCACATATTCGTGTGACCGACGGACTTAGATGAGAGAGCATTAAAGCTACGTATTCATAGAATATGTGAAAAATACAAAAATACAGTAAAGAGATGTTAGATTTTTTTTAATTAAAGATAAAAAATACTTCATCTATGAATATGTAGGTTTAACAAGTGCATAGTGCGGTATCGCAGTGCGGCTAGTAAAAGTGTGGGCAGAATATACCCAGATTAGACGGGGAGGATACACGTTATAATCCAACCTGGTCATGGACAAATTATATGCATATATTTGTCAAGCGGCAACCGTTATAGCATTGTACCGATAATAATACCTTTAAAACTAGTTACACGCGCGGTCTACCTGCGGACAATGCAAGGGGAATGGTGAAAATGTTCTTGTGTGGGCATACACCAGTTTAGGCGATAATTGGAGGACTCGTCCAGTGCACGTCGTGTCTATGCTTTTCTCTATGGCCACGAGTTTAAGATTGTTCGCGCGTATGTTACATACATATAGTCTAGTCTCGCGTTATACTAGGATGGTTGGTGCGCTTCATTTAAGATTCTGTCGCGTTGTACGTATGTGCGGTACACGTAGTCTAACTGCATAGCGGTTGGGTCCCGGTGAGCCAGAGACGATGTATAAGCGCATTTTGTAAACGTAGTCGGTTTTTGTGACAAGTGGTTCGTATATATGCTCCTCCCGATAACAAATGAATATCGCTCTAGTTTGTCATGTCCATGTTAATATCTATATTGGTTAATGCTATTGTGAAGAGCACATGTATGATCTTGTCAGAATTTTAGTGTATAGATATGAGCGGCAGCTCGTCTATGCTGGTTAGCCGATATAACAATGCTCACTATATTGTGCAGTTATGAATGGTGTAGACTACATGTTAATCCATGGCAGTATGGGGTGGGTGGGCACCGGCCTTAAGCTTCTCAATGTCGCCGAGATTGCGAATAATGAGCTTTTGTTGGGTGATGGCCGTGATTGCATGGATACGCCCGCCTGCCACCCAGGTGCGTTCGAGTAAGCGGGCCGGGCCGCGGGTGAGTTGTCTCGCCTGGTATGCGAGGTTTTCTCGAAATCGGGTCAGGTTCTCCGTCACGTATATACCGTTGCCGAGTTGTTTGCGGGCGTCCCATACCCGTTGTCTCGCCTTAGTGTTCGTGAATTTTATTATGATCCGGCGGTTCACGGCTGCTCTGTACCTTCCCCTGCGATGGCATCTGTCAATATCGCTGGGTAATAAGTCCAGTTTCTTTCCTTCGGGGAGTACGGCATTTGTCGCAAGGTCAAGTAGCCTATGTTCGACGTCCTCGTTGAAGTCGCCCGTGTCTCCGGGAATGTTCGATAATTCTAGGCACATGCGTCTGCCATACTGATCAAGTTCGTCAAGATCACTTTGCAACGTTTCATTTGTGGATTTCAGTTGCTCGTTGTCACGTTTTATGGTACCTAGTGAGGTGCGCAGGTCTGCGTTATCAGCTTTTACCAATTCGAGTTCGGTCGCTAATGGTTTGATGGCAGCGCTGATGTGTGCGTCGACCATTAATGTTAGTTCATTTTTTAGTTCGGCCACAATTTCAGTTTTTAGTTTGTTGCCTAGCAACTCGCCCAGTTTTTCTATGTCATCGATGCTGACTTTGGTCGTGGCACGTTTAACTTTGGCTGCTGGCGTCGATGTTGACGTGGTTGGTAATGGCTGAGACATGGTGGCTATGGGGGTGATTCCTGGGGCAAAGGGTGGACTAGTATCTATGAAACTTCCTGTGTCTGAATCCAAACTGTTATCAAAGTCTAGTGTTCTATGCTTTTTATGCAGTTGGCTATAGTGGAGGGTAGGCGACGACTTGTTCCGTTTGCGCGGACGGCCACGCCCAGTTTTTCTGAGTGGCTGTGACATGCACAAGTGCGGGCGATATACTGTTGATTTGATTACAATTCAACTATTGTGGTATGGTGAATCAATATAATAGTTGACACTTGCCTGATGATTGCCTGGTTATTGTCGTTGGTGGTGAATGTTAATTTTCGCTCACCGGATCAATGTCGTCTCCGGTGGGTGGGGTAATTTAAATGTCCGTCGGACAAAGAAAATCACAAGAATCCGATTTTTGCACAGATATTCCACTATAGATCCACACAAATTTTAGATTAGAGTTAGCACATATATATCCTGCACTGATGAAATGAAAAATTATATCAGTATTGTATCCAATTCATCGTTTGTTGAAGGTTTTGTATGCCTTCACTCGGAACTCAAAATTTTACACAAGCCATATTGACTGGTCACGTGACATCTCCAGTGGTTGGTACCTAACCATCAATGAACAGTAAATGTAAAGCTAGTTAACTCAACCAAATTAAATTATAACTATCACACTATGTTTTTTTCTGTTTTTAGAACCACAATAAAACAGAACAAAAGTATATATAGACATTATGTTCATCATTTTCATTTTTAGATGGTTCAGTAGAGCTGAAAAAAAGGGAAATAATATGATTTGGGCGGCCATTTTGAATATTAGAAGCCATCAAAACTACTTCTACTATATATATTATGTGTCCGTGTCCCTTAAAACCATAATATGGACACAATGTTTTGCCTCAGTGTCACTTCTAGAAGGTGGGAAAGAGAAACATTAATATTGTGGTCGGCTATTTTGAATTTTGGCGGCCATCTTGAATTTGAGTTGAAAAATAGCTTGTGTCCTGGGCTATTATGGTTTAG
>JBEVXV010000102.1:0-5383 GCA_040505915.1 Sedimenticola sp.
CGTTCCCACGACATAGCTAAGTCGTTCCCACGACATAGCTAAGTCGTTCCCACGACTTACTAAGTCGTTCCCACGACTTACTAAGTCGTTCACACGACTTACTAAGTCGTTCCCACGACATAAAAAAAGAATGGCAATGTCACATCTATGCCACCGTAGATTTATATGTAAAAACGTAGGCGATATTTCATGAACATTATTTGCAAAAAGGTGATATTGTCCTTATATTAAATGATGTCAACATATGATGAACTGTTCAGAGCAAATGCGGAATTTCTGCGAAATGCCGATATAGAACACTATATATTTAAACCGTGGGTAATATTTGATATTTCACACAATCCAGTCATTTTCCGTTTTAGCTCACCTGAGCCATAGGCTCACATGAGCTATTGGTACCGCTTTTCGTCCGTCCGTCCGTCCGTCCGCCCGTCCGTCCGTCCGTCCGTCTGTCTGTCTGTTAACATTTTCAAGCGACATCTCCTCGGTAACCATTGGGCACATAATCACCAAACTTCTTGGTTATGGTCCTTAGTTAGGGGGGATACATATTTGAAAAAATGGCGTTGGTGCGTGATCCAAGATGGCCGCCGTCTAAAAATAGCTCAAATTATTGTAAAAATCTTCTTCTCACGATCCGACAGATGGATTTTGACAAAACTTGTCAGAAATGATCGACCACTGATGCTCTTTCAGATTCGAATAAATGGTAGCTCTGAGATCAAAAATGGGCGTAGCGCGGGGGTCAAAGTTCAAGGTAGATTTTTTTTGCCGAAAGTGTTCATGTTATATATCAAGTGAAAGATCTTGATGAGTAGAATACTCTCGCATGATTTTTGTTCACATAATTAGGTCATCCAAGATGGCCGCTGAATGGTCAAAATGTCGTATTTTTACTAGCTGCTTTAAACCAATACATCTCGCGATCATATGGATCTACAGTCACCGAATTGTATGTGTGTGATACTTACGCGCCCCCTTTCGAATCTGATAAAATAATTAGGTCGTTGTGAAATCCAAAATGGCCGCCGTCTAAAAATAGCACAGATTCTTTAAAAAATCTGGACGGATTTTGACAAAACGTGGCAGGAAGGATAGACCACTAGTGCTCTTTCAGATTTGATCAAATTGTGGCCCTGAGGTCGGAAATGGGCGTGACCCGGGGTCACATATCAAGGTCGAATACTTTTTTCACCGAAAGTGGTCATGTTACATATCAAATCGATGATATTGATGAGTAGATCACCCTGGTGTAAATTTTGGTGCATTCGCATCATTAGGTCATCCAAAATGGCCGCCAAAATGTACTTTTACTAGCTGGTTTAAACCAGTACATCTCGCGATTGTATGGATCAACAGCCACCGTATTTTATGTGTATGATCCTTAGGAGCCCCCTTTTCGAATTAGATAAAACATTAGGTAGTTGCGAAATCCAAGATGGCCGCCTTAGGAAAGTAGGTCATATCCTATAATCAACACCTCCTAGTGAAACGATTGACAAATGTTAATGACACTTTACACAAATGATATTTGCCTGAAGAGCTATCATGGTTGTTAAAATGTTAAAGATCAATGTCATATACTTTTTTCGCCGAAAGTGGTATTGTTATGTATCAAATCGAAGATATTGATGAGTAGATCACTCTTTTATATTTTTGTTGCATTCGCATAATTTGGTAACCCAAGTTGTCCGCAGAAATGTCAAAAGGTTGTACGTTTACTTGCGCCTACAAACCAAACTCTATATGTATATATATTTAGGCTATACCGGTATAGATATATAGGCTAGATATGATATATATATGTATATATATGCTATGTGTACATATAGGCTATGCTATATATACATTTATGTGCTCTATATATGTATATACTATATTATATGAAATTGAAAACATTTTTGTCAGAATAGGGTTATTACACCTGCTGCAGTGGCATCAGGTGAGCGATACAGGCCATATGGGCCTCTTATTTACTGCGTGATTTGGCATGTAATGACCCATATTAACGATGCCATTTCTTATATTTTCAGAAAAAATCGCCACCAACTCAGGCTTTGCCCGTTGTGCATGAAAGAGATCAAACGCCTGTCGCAACACCTCCAATGCACTCCATGCGGCGAAGGATTGAGTGCGGCTCAACGGCTGGAGCTAATCAGACACGAGCACGAGCGAGGACATTCAGCAATTCTGTCCAACGTCAGCATTGACGAACTTAGGAAGAATTTCCCTGAAAATTGGACAGATGTTGGCACAATGTTACGTAAAATGCACATTCCTGTGTATAGTGTCGAATCTACACACCCACGGCGTGTACGAACATTGACGTCACTCCATATAGGGAAACTAGGGAAAGAGAGATCCACATCCGTATCAACCGATCCCGTAGCACCGATGGAGAGACAACGCGATGATGAAGATAAACATGTACAACCATCAACATCATCAGGTTACAGCAAGACCAGTATAGAACCGGCCACCCGCTTCACCGTTACAGACATTCAGGTAGAAGATGAAGAGGAAGTTGTACCAGTAGTCAACCTGAAAACAACTCATCTGTCACCAGCCCGACCAAGTGTAGAAGTGGATGTTGAAGTCTGTCGCTCTCGTCCACGCCTGCGGACCAAACGGATGCGGATTTCTTCCGAGAGCCCAGACATACCAACTTCCAGGACAAAGTGTGTCCATCTGGATTATGAAGAGGAATTACATTCATCTGGATCGGAATATTGTCCAGATAACAAGGAATATTCAGAGGAAGAAGACGTGACGATGGGAAGTTCTGACGAGGAGGTGAGGCGTGCCGCGTCACGAATCGATACTCCAGTCGCAAATCGACGAGCGCGAATTAGAGAAGCGATGGTCAGTCACAACTTGTATGTGTCACCGACCGATGCAAGACAAATTGAAGAACAGAATCCGCACGTTATAAAGATTTCGAACTTTCTAAAAATAAAACACCCCAAAAAAACTGTCAGCGTTGAAAACGACATCCGAAACATAATTCGACTTATGGCCTTCGTGTCACCTGGACATAAAGTCTGCAAATTCACCTGGGGCTGTCTCGCGGACACGGACCTGATCAACACATTATTTAATACATTACGTGAGGAGATACAACTTGATCCCCAAACAACGGCGAACTATCACAAGTCATTCAAGAAGATGGTAACGGTCGCCCTTTCAGACATCGACTTCCGGGCGTCGGAGCCACAAGTATACGACCACCTGGTTACGTCACAGTTCACTTTCAATGAACAGAGGAAGGGAACGGGGAAGCAACTTGCCAGGTCAAGGATGCAAAAGAAAGTGAAGATGTCATACAACGATCCATCTACGGCTGAAACCACATTCTTAAACATTTTCAACAACTTGGAAAAAGTGAAGAAATTGGCCGTGCCCATTATACACAAGGCCAAGGACAAACGAATAAACTTAAATGAACATGACCTCTTCATCGTCAATGGATTCTTTCTGCTCTACTCTACACTGTCAATAGGCAACCGGCCTGCCGTGTTCCAGAACATGCCACTAAGCGTGTTCGACATGGCCGAGAAGTGCCGACAGGTACGGGAGGACGGAACGGCATACTATTTCCTCGCCACTGCCGAACACAAAACGTCAACCACCGAACTGGCATACATTTATGTCGAGGACGAGGACTGGGAGTTGTTCCGGATATACCGGCAAAATATCCGCAGGAAGCCGGCAAAGGAGGACGCTGATGTTTTGTTTCTCAACACAAATGGGAAGAGAATATACAACCCCAGCCATGACGTTAAGAAGCTACTTTCTCGCTACGGTGTACAAGTCATGACCATAACAGAGGCAAGACATGCCATCGAGACTGTGAGCAAAGCACGGCTGACAAAAGCAGAACATGAAATCATAAACAAGATGCTGACGCATTCCTCTGAAACGGCCGAACGAATGTATATGGACCCCCACGCAGCGGATGTGCCACACATCAAGGGACTTCCTCTTTTGGGGCGCATGCAGAGGGACTTGGCTACCAAGCATGGCGTGGAGGTACATTCATTTCTCGAACGCTGCACAGAGATGGGCGGTTCTCTAGCTCAACGTGACGAACCTGTCAACTGCCCGGCTACATCTACTAGTACTTCATTGTCAGCGCCAGTCCAGGTACCATCTACTAGAAGGTCATTGCCAGCGCCAGTCCAGGTACCATCGAAAAAGAAAATTAAAACAACTAAACCTGCACCCGAACTGAAATTTAAAACAGAAAATGAGAAAATGAAACATTTGATCCAGCATTCCAGTAGTTTGAAGTGTGGTCCCGATGATTCTCTGCCAACGGCCAAAGAGTACAGAGAAGCCGCTAACGAATTCAGTGAGTACGAGTTGGCGACAGATGAAGCTGCGGCCAAGCGGTTCCACGCCATCTGTACGTACCAACAACGGATAAAAAGGGCGGAAGAATTCGCAGCGCACTATCGAAGATCCAATATCAAAACGGATCGCCTAGATGAGACAGTACTGTCCTACGTAACACAGCGGGGATGGAAGTGGAGCGACACACTGAAGCAATCTTGCCGTCTAAAATATACCAAGGAGATGGAAGTTCGAGAAGCTGCTACCAGGGCGAAGCCAATTATACCCCTGCAAGAGCAGCAGCTGCAAAAGCAAGTCGATGCTCAACAATGGACCCTAGCCACAATACGAAAAGCCAGTGACGAAAAAGGATGTGGACTGTTTGCTGCCAATGACATCACGAAGAAGGAACTAATTTGCGACTATCATGGCATGTTAGTGTCTGACGAGGAAGGGTGGCGAAGGTACAATGCATATGGGGACAAGGGTAGTAACAGCTACATGTACCAATTTGAGGTGGACTCAGTAAAGTATTGGATTGATGCAAACGAACAGTGTCAATGTCATCCAACTAAAAAACTTAAAGGACGAATGTGTAATTTTTCCAGAAAGAATGCAAATGTCCTACCAAAAGTAATGACAATTAATGGGAAACCACACATATTTTTGTATGCAAAAAAGGATATTGCAGTAAATACGGAATTGCTCTTTGATTACGGCGTCTACAAAGACAAACACTCTGCACAGGAACCCTGGATGAAACAATAAATATAGTTTAATCAACAATCATTTTGAAATACGGATATTTATTTCCCGATAGGTGAGTAACTCCGATAAAGAAACGAGTGCGGAGCGGATGACCTACTTTTAAAATATGGGTCAAATTGAGGTCAAATGAGGTCAATTTTGACTTTTGGCCGAATGTGATCATGTCATATATCAGATCGAACGTCTGGAAGAGCCGATCACTCTGGCATATTTTTTTTTATCAAAATTGGGTCATTAGGTCATCCAAGATGGCCGCCAAAAGGTCAAAAGTAGGTCAATTTCA
>JBEVXV010000103.1:0-4790 GCA_040505915.1 Sedimenticola sp.
TATGCGGGGGAGGGGGGTGGGTCGGAGATATACCGGTAATCATACACTTGCGAATGCGAGGCCGCCGAGGCGCTAATCGCATCGAAATGAAAGGGCGTGGGTCGTCCCCATGAATATTGGGTGGAGGGTTATTACAGTTCTCAACTTACAATATAGTGCGCTTAGTGCCAGCATACATTAGCCGATGGCGGCGTGGCGGCAACATATGTTCAACTTTTCATAACTAGTATGTTTTTATAAAAAAATAGAAATCGAATCTGGCCGAAATATTCGGGCGGTCGCTTCCCCTGCCGCCCCAGCCCCGACGCCACTGCCACGATAGTCAAAACGTTGATCAGCATGGCATCGGTGTAATATGTTCCTCGTCTGATAATATGTTCACCTATATGTTTTCGTGAAACATTTGTTGTCTCTCGCCAGATTGCGCGTATTCGTATGCTGACCAGGATGTTTGTCTACATGTTACTAGAGTATAGTTTTCAGCCAATGTTATTTCAGGACGGTGCCGCCGCAGTATGACGATACAGATTTCCATCCGCGATCGGCTACAAACGAAAGCGGAGGAAAGACAGCAAAAATCCAGAGATAAAAACAGACGTTCCTGGCACAAAAATAAAAACGGTGGTGACAAGTACTATAGTGCAAGCGACGAGGCCACGAGGAAGCGAGTATATAGAAAGAATGTAAATTCCAAACGAGAAAATAACAGATCAAGACAAAAGAGATATAGGGAGAGGAAACGGTCCAGCGAATGCAATGATGAAACGTCTCCCAGCAGTCGTTCAAATGTATCAGTTTATTCATGCAGATCTACAAAGATGCGAGCTGTAAACAAGTTTAGGCGAGCTCTTCCGATGTCACCTAAAAAGCGAATCGGTGCATTGCAATCATATATTCATAATTCCAAATCACCTACGGCAAAGGCAATCAACAACACAGATGAAATAAGTAAAGACCACATTAAACTGTCTACTGCTGTGCTGAAAGATATCAAAGTTGCCATAGACACTTGTAGAATGAAGCGGTCTACGGACTCTTTAAAAGCGATGAACGTGATCGTAGCTTCTGTCAGCGGAGAGAACCTGTCTAAAGCGAAGTGTATACGGCGGCTGTCCGACGAGTTGCAATTACCAGTAAGACGGATATCCGGAGGTAAACGCATCCGAACCAAGATTCTTAAGTCAGAGAAATCATGCTGGACTGTGACTGATAGAAAAACACGATCCGATGCAATTCCAGAAACAACTAAGCATTTATGCTACGATTATTGGCTGGCAGCAGGAAACTCAAGACCAACAGGAAACAAATCCGACATCAAAAGGGAAAGACTTACACCAAAGGTATATGCAAGTCATATGGTGCATGTGTTAGAAAAAACACAAACGGAAATATTTCAAGAATTTAAGACAAACAATCCCGATATAAAAATTTCACAGAGGCAATTTGAGAAGTACAAGCCATTTTATGTACGCGCAGTTAGAGAAAAGGACCGTATGACCTGTTGTTGTCGATATCATGTCGAAGCCAACCTCGTCTTCAAATCCTGTAAGAAGTTTCGGCAAGATTGTCTAAAATCCTCTGAGGAATTGCCGAATGCAAACTCCTTTGAAACCTTGTCGGACGTAATTAATGAGTCGCTGTGTGCGCCAGCAACACTGGCATGTTTCAACAGAACATGTGACGAATGTGGTGTAGAACATGTCGAACTGTTCAACGAAGAACTTAATACGAGTGATGAAGCGGAAAAGGTGACTTGGGAAAAATACGAATATATACGCATGGATGTGAAGAAGGACGCAGTACAGAAAAAACTTATGCTTGTAAAACAAAACACATCCCCTGGTGAAATGTTTACATACTTTAGGAACTTGCTCCAAACATTCCCCGCCCACCAACATCGCGCCATCTGGCAACAAACCCAATTTAAGTCATTGATGCAACACCTACCGATCGGAGATTGTATATGCGTGCATGATTTCAGCGAGAACTATCGGTGTACGGATAGGCAAGAGCTACAATCTACGTATTTCCAACGCACGGAAGTAACTGTGCATGTTACAATAATACATAGACACGCAGTTCTAGAGGTAGATGGTATTGAAAGTACAACGGACAAACCCGAAATCGTTACCGAGGCATTCTACATAATAAGTCCTGATCAACGGCACGACAACTCGTTTGTTCAACACGCACAACAACTTGTGGCTGAATACTTGAAGGCAATACCATATGACGTGTCAACCATGCACGAATGGACCGATGGCTGCGCCTGCCAATACAAGAGTCGCCACTGCTTCGAGAACTTGTCAACAGCTTGCGCCGACCTTGGTTACCGGCGGCTGATACGAAACTATTATGAGACATCACATGCCAAAGGTATTATTTTGCATCATTAAAATATGTGACTGTGACTGGAAAAATGGGGTGTATGAGCTACACGACCGGCGAGGTCCCAGATCAGCATGCGCATTAGAGCTATATCTGATCGGGGGCTTCACTGTTCGCAGTTCCGTCCGTCCGTGAAGCATGCACCATGCTTCTAACAAACAATATACATGTAATAGTAGACCCGTCTCATGTCTGCAAATGTAAAAATGGGTCACTTTGAACCAATAAATTTGTAATTATAGCAAGTATGATACAGCCCACAAAATGCCCAAAATGTAACAGACGACATAGTTACATTGTCCGCAGTTGCCAGCAGCTATTTGTCTGGTGGTGATACTGGTTTATTATTGCGTTGACGTGCGTGTGTTTTCAGGTCCTCAGGACGCCGCTGGTGGCTACTTAAAGCGTCAGGCCGACATCGCAGTCCTGCGGGGTAAGACCAATATGCAATCAGCAAAGGACCTCTACCAGTTCGCCCAGGACAATCTACAGACGACACAAGAAGGCGCGTTTTTCGTTACCTAGACGAAGTCAACCGTAGCGAGTCCGATCCGTCGATTGTAAAACCTGTACCTCAGATTCGGTCGATACATCAAGTTCGGAACTCGACGACGGGTTTGCTTACTGCCAGGTCCCTCTCTTGTTATACATGTGACAACTGTCTTGATTCAGGATTGAATGATACTTGTAAACAAATTTCGCAAACCGGCTCGTTCAGGTTGGTTAAAATAGGATGTGACAACGAGAGTGAAGAAAACAAAGATTCTGATGTGGATATGCATGTCGATACAGATGACGACGAACTAATATCAACCGGAATGGTAATTGCAGTCGTGGCCGACGATCCCGATTCTGAGTATTTTCTGTTGAAGGTTACCAAACCAGCGTATACGTTAAGGAAGGCAAGCAATGACTCGTGGGGCGCATCATATTCAAAGGGAGCTAGTGTAATCGGCGGACTATACTATGGCAGAGACAGTGGAAGTCGGTTATCGTATTCGTTGATAAAACGGAAACCAGCAGCCGTCCCGTCAAAATCCGTATTGTACATTTGTTCGCAGCTTTCCGCCGATGAAAACATTATATTGAATGAGGATCTTCATTTAGATATACTGGAAAGCTTACATGAAGTCAAGTTGCGCGTCATGGGAAGGTACTAACTCAAATACGCCTAACTGATAACTGATAACAAAATGAATAATGAAGTAGTATAGGTATCTCCTACACTGTAAAACATTCCCGTAAATAATTACGGTGAAGTGCTGGAAACCAGCTGCCGGCCCTTTACCGTAAAATATTTACGGGAATGCCGGCCCTGTATCGTAACATTTTACGGTCTTACCGTAGTAATTACAATCGCGGTTTCCAGCACTTCACCGTAATTATTTACGGGAATGTTTTACAGTGTACGTATTAAGAAGCAGTCAATTGTCAACCACGTAACTCCCGGGGCTGCACACATAGTCATATACGATGCAAGGTAATGAGCAGTGTGATGAAAAAGGTGTCTTCGGTTGGTTGTACGTAACTACTAACTGATGCCCAGATATCTCTTTCATCACACTGCTCATTTCCATACGAGCAGTAGGGCCTATATGCCGTCTAGTGCTCCGTACCTGTGAAAGTTCTTCTTTCGGCATATGTACATGAGCCTTCTTTTGTTGGGTGCGCAACAAATTACTGTGTGCACAATGTACTCTGTAGCTAATCCTTACCTTTGTATCTCATTAGCAGTCTGTCTCAATACATTTGAGATTATTTAATTAACTAATATAAGCATTATAGTAAGAAAACACTGAAAAATAATAAGTAAAATTGCATCTCAAAATCTTGCATTTATATCGTGGTCTTGTACTTTTGAATACCAAAGTTACTTGCTCTACCGAACATGGGGTGCACCAGTCAGGCGGGAAATACAGAAGAGAAGAAATTACGGAATTACGGGTATTTATGAACGGACGTTCCCTGATTAGATGGCCTACTTTACAATGGCAAGTAAACTTGTTGCTGTTTTTCAAAGTTCGTAAAAGTTTTTTTCGGAGTCACATGTCTTGTTTACAGTATACATGTAACAGGCTCTAAGATATGCATGTATCCATTACTATATAAATGTCGCTGACAAACGACTTACTCACATCATAACGTTTGCGCTAACGTTTCTACTAATTACGTCCTTTTTTCTCAATAATCGACGCAACGCTAAGTGGCGTCAGTACTGTGCGTAACGTCTTTATATTACATGATGGTTATATAAGGCTTGAGAGACATTGAAGAATGAAGTTTGGTATTGAAGTATGATCGTTCAGGGTATATCCAGCTTGTAAACTAATTCAGCTCGCGAGATCGCGAGATTGCGAGGCGAGACGGCGAGATATAAATAAACATGTTACATGTAAATGTAA
>JBEVXV010000104.1:0-5333 GCA_040505915.1 Sedimenticola sp.
AACAATTGCCAGGCAACGGTAACAACGGATAACAAATTACCTATAGCAAAACATCTGATCGGACAAACTTGGGTAATTGCTTCTAACAAGGAACTACGATTCACCATAGTTTGTAAGGATCAGCGTATGGATGACATCATTATTCACTATCCGTTGGATGTTATCCAACTATCGGACAAATGTGTTGCCTCAAACAAATATCTCACGCTAGCAGCACCATACGTAATCAATACTCCTGTGGAATTGAAAGATAACGATATAGATTTATTACGTAGTGTTAATTGGACCAGCAGCTTAGTCTGGGCACCTTTTGTTACATCTTTACCTAAATTCCCAAAACTGAACCTCCCTAAAACACTGAACGATATCAAGGAATTTCCACTAGATACGCTAATTAACGAATTACGAACTGTTAATGACGTCAAAGTTAAGAAAGGTAAAACCTGGCCAATGTGGGCTTACCTGACGCTAATCGTGGGTGGTCTGAGCCTTGTTTTGTCATTGATACTGATAGTTTATGTCTATGCAAGCAAAATGTGGGGTCGAAAATTGAGTATAAGCCTCTGTCTGTCAAAAATGTGTGATTGCAATTCGGCGACGCGACGCACTGCCGAACCGGAACCAGCCAGCACGTACGTGGTCCGACAAGGTCGCTCGGACCGGAATGATGTTTCTCCGGCGCTGGTTAAAGCAGATGACTTCATACAACATCTGTACCCAATTATTGATGAGGTTACCAGACTATAAACATTGAGTTGAACTGTGGACGAGATATGGATAGAGCTCCCGGGTGTAAATACGAAGAAAACTGCAGTTGTACATAGACTTCCACATGTGGACATATATGATGTGTTTTCATGTATTGGCGCTTGGACTAAATTCAAGCCAGTACATACATGAGGGGATGATGGCATTCTACATGTACTATATACATTTGTTATTCGATTCCTGGATTTATTCAGCATGGCTACGAGACTTTTTACCATGCCGCGGATTATGGATTAATTGGGGTGTGGCGCCTGGACTATGTATCCATATTACGGGGCCGAACTACGGACTCGTTACGGAACGGATTATGCCACAGTGGCAGATACCCACAGGTAACAGGGGAATAACGCCCAACAGCCGGCTTCACAGCGGGGAAACATGGCAGTATATATCATTGCCATGGCAACCACACGTCTATGAAGATTGCAGCCACAGCTGATTAGACGCTGTGCAAACAAAAGGGAAAAAAAGCAAAACACTGAATATTGGGTCAGTACGTTGGATTTTTCCATACGGATTAACATACAAATTACATTCTTCCACTGGATTACAACCAACTAATAAACGGGAAATATGCCCCTCCGGATTAGTGTCGCTGAACTGGAAGATATATTGTACAGGCATATCATCGATACGTTTCGCGACATACATGTACAATTCTTGGGGATGGAACGAGCTGCATTGTTCACCGCGGTTACCATTGTGAATACTCTCGTTGCTCGGGCTCGAAGCCGTGCGGCGATCATAGTGGGACAGCACTCTCGTTCAACACAAACCGAGCGTGACGCAGAAACGGTCGCAACGCAAACAGGGGACGCAATCGAGCGACCGTCGATGGCAGTTCGTCCACTGATTATGAACAATGGACGACCAGATGTCCGCATGCCCCCGCCAAGAAGCATGCATTTTCTCCAAAGACATTGATAAGGATTAACTATATCAAACCATGAACCATACTCCTATCAAGAAACTCTCTATTGTTGCTATGGTTACTAAGCATAACACGAACAATGTACACCTCTCTTGTAGGATGGAATTGGACTATATCGCTGATATGGGATTCCATACTGACAATTTGCCGATATCTGAGTTCATGCTCGGATATACAAGTTACATTACGTTCATACCCGGATTTATCGTGGAGTGAACGACCATGGAACTATTACAATGATCCACTATTCAAAATGCACTATTAAGGCCACAATATTACACGTATATACACCCATATGTATTGTAAACGGCAATTTGCATTGTAAACAGCAATACTATAAGATCTACACTGTTTTCCAATGGACCGTACAGAAAGTATAATCAATGCATATGAGTGTACATGTACCACATGTATTATAACTAATATCTATTTGTTTCAGATTCAAATCCCTTAGGCTGGACGAGGTTTAATAGTTGAATATAGTCTGGGAGTTTTCCGCAATTCTCTAGTAATAAGGCTGATAAGCCGACAGTTATGGGGCAGTTATTGATAAAAGCAGTATATATGTTGCTACTGTAGTTCGAAATGCAATAGCAATATATCCGTATACATGTACGTAGGTTCAACGAAATAGCAAATGCCGCTATGGCCTCCAACATATGTCTACACTGTTTCCTACACAATGAACGACTATTTGGGCTTGACTGTGTTATTTCCAATATCACATTTCAATCCTAATGCATGTAAGGTGTAACGATATAGACCAAAACTACATTACGCCATAGCGATATTTGTGGTAAAACAAGGGCTGAATTCTGTCTTTGACCGGGACGCTGTGATAAGACACGTATTCACCCGGAGTCGAGTATGCATGGGTTGAGCCAAAGAAGCTGGTAGTATTTTACAGAGTAAACACAGCGGTACGGGACGCTGTATGGATGCTCTGATCTATTAATATGAATGAAGGCGGAGCTAAGGATCGTAACTCATAGCAGCGGGTATCAGAGAAGTTAGTCCGACTCTGGTATTAGAGGAGAACAGTCGGCTATGAGTATCAGGGGTATTTGTATGTAGACTTGTATATTAATTATTAAATATATCGGAAAGTTTAGATGTCTAAGTTTACTTTACCCACCCGGAGTAATGGGAAATGACGATCAATGTGTGACATCTGTAATTAATTTGGTGCCGTGACCAGGATTTAATTACGGACATGTGATTAATTCCGAACATGTGTTGTCGTTTGGACACTCCATGGGGAGCGAAGTACAATGTGGACACTATACGATTTAGAAGAAATTAGTGCTGGACGTTTGTGAGCCATTGGCTGAAGAACCGTGTAGCAGCAGACCGGCAACCATCGGTAAGTCGTTAGCTTATTTGCTACCACACAATGGCTGAACAAATGGCAGAGCATATTATTCGCCTGCAGGCAGAATTTGTAAAAATGTGCAAAGGTATGGGGTCACAAATTCAAGGCTTATCATCCACTGTTGGTGCTCAGGGTGTTGCTAAGGTTATACCAAGTTTTGATGGGGACAGTAAATGTTTCAAGAGTTGGGTTAAAGAAATCGAAAAATATTCTCAATTAGTGGGGCTGGATAACAAGGGTCCGATCATGATCGCATATCAGTCAAGCAAGGGGCCTGTAAGTGATTACTTGAAGCGTTATCTGGCGGAAAATCCAAATAATGACTGGACTGCAGTTAAGGCTGATTTGACTTCGCGATTTGCCGATATTGTAGATCCACAGCATGCATTACTTTTGTTAAGACGAGTGAAGCAAAAACCCAGTGAGTCAGTTCAGGTGTACGCAGAGAGATTGGTTGCGGTTGGCGAGGATGCATTTGAGGGACAGGCTAGGGATGCAGTAGACCGACAGTTGATTGGATATTTTATTGACGGACTGTACCAAGACAATTTGAAAATGCGGATAATGCGTGACAATCCTACGACAATGCAACAGGCAATTACCGTCGCGACAAATGAACAAAACTTACGCAAACGATTTAATCTCAGGACAGGTAGAGACATGGGAACGAACATAGATGACGGGGTACAGCAAAGGGAAATGGGCCATCAGCCGATGGAAATTGATCATTTTAGAAGGCAGGATCTTCGCTGTTCGTATTGTAACAAACGAGGCCACCAAATAAGAGACTGTCGTGCACGAAAACGAGGAAATCAGGTCAATGCCGCAAATATCAGACGTGTAAACCCGAGATCAACTTCGCAAGTTCGCTGTTTTGAATGTGGAAACCAAGGTCATTATGCTAGGGAATGCCCTAGAATTGTAGGTCAGTCAGCGCGGAGATCAGGTAAACAGCCTTTAAACAGGGATGCTTCCCGCATGTAGAAGCCGATGGGGGAAGGCGATTAAGCAAACTCACGAACATTGTTATCCCATTAGCTGGAAATCCGAACTCTTGTTTGATAAGACTGCAAAAACATAAATATCGAGCGTTGTTAGATTCTGGAGCCGAAGTATCTCTAATTAATCGCAGGGTATATGATTCATTGAAGTCTAAACCTAAATTAAGTAAGAAACAATTAAATCTGTCAACAGCTGGGGGAACGCCATTACATCTGGATGGGTGCGCCGAATTAACCTTTGAAATCGGTGGATTGTGCATGAGTCATACGTTTTATGTAGTTAGAAATCTCAGCCGTAACATTATTTTGGGACAGGATTGGCTGCGTGCCAGAGGTGTTAGGGTGTATCACGATCTTGGCTGTATTCGCTTAAACAAAACATACATCCCGATGGTGGAAGATATACATGTAGCCTCCGTTGTCAGGGCAACGCGTAAAACGAAAATAAAAGCTCAGTCAGCCCACATCTGTACCTGCAAGGTAAGACGAAACCCTAATCTCACAGAAAACCAAGTTTATGAGATAAGCCCGATTGATAATGGATACTTAAGTCACGAACCTGGTCTAATGATTCCAAACACAATCGCAAAAATGAATGCTAATAGGCAAATTCAGATAATGATCGTTAACACCACTAATAAGACCCACGCCCTGAAGAAAGGTATGACATTAGCACGTATTCAAGCTATTCCAGGCGCTGTTATCAGTTCTGTAGAGAAAACACTCCCAACGTTGAATCATAAAATGGATCAAATGACTGATAATAAGGCGAAACCAAGCAATTATTTCGAGGATGTTGATGCTCCTGAACACGTGCGAGATAGGGTAAGTGCCATATTACGCGGAAACAGTGATTTGTTCGCAACAACAGACGCAGAGTTAAGCCATACAGACACGGTGAGGATGAAAATTGATACAGGTAACAGCCCACCAATTAAGTTAAGACCCTACCGAACACCACTTAATAACCGCAAAGTTATAGATAAGGCTGTAGATGAAATGTTAGATGCGAAAATAATTGAGCATTCTAGGTCACCTTGGTCGTTTCCGGTCGTTATTGTCGATAAGAAAGACGGATCCAAGAGATTTTGTGTAGATTTTAGAGCATTAAACAAGGTCACAAAAACTAATAGCTACCCATTACCGCTAATTGATGATATCTTAGCACTTCTTGGAAAAGCAAAGTATTTTACTTCCCTCGATCTGAAGAGTGGGTACTGGCAAGTGTTGATGGATGAAAGTGATAGGGAGAAGACTGCGT
>JBEVXV010000105.1:0-3991 GCA_040505915.1 Sedimenticola sp.
AATGCTGAAGAGAGCGAAGGTGAACACTGTTTTGGAATTCATCCGATCTCCGAAAACACACTGATTGTCTATTTTGGTCATAGTATCAGTGAAGAGACATCGAAAAGGGTCAGATATGCAAAAGAGCTGATTTTGCGTGAGATGAAGACCCTGGTGCTGGACATCATCCCATCTTACTCATCCATTCATCTTACCTACGATCTCTCCAGAACCAATTACTACCTCTTTCAGTCATGGCTCAGGGAGTGTCTGGCACAGGTGGAAACGGATCTCATCGCGGATGAGAGAGCAAATACTATTGAAATCCCTGTCTACTATGGTGAAGAGGTGGGTCTCGATCTTGTCGAAGTAGCTGCGGCCCTCCAGCTGGAGCGGCAGGAACTGATTGATATTCACGCTGGGAATCTCTACACCGTTTACGCCATCGGTTTTTGTCCGGGTTTTGCCTACCTGGGTAATATTGATGAAAGAATTCAGATAGCGAGAAAAGAGACACCCAGAATCAAAGTGCCAGCAGGCAGTTTGGGGATTGCTGATGGCCAGACGGCGATTTATCCCAGCGAGTCTCCCGGGGGGTGGCGGATTCTGGGACGGACGCCAATCACACTCATCGATTACTCACTGGAAACTTTAACGCCATTCCAGATGGGGGATCGAGTCAGGTTTGTCCCTATCACCAAGGATGAGTTTCACTCCATGGGCGGAATTATCTGATGGGTTTGAGAGTCGTAAATCCTGGTGTTATGTCAATGGTTGTCGATATTGGCCGGGGTGGCTTTCAGCATATCGGTGTGACCGTTGGCGGCCCGATGGATGAGCATGCCTATTTATGGGCAAACAGGCTGCTGGGTAATCACTTCAGCAGCTCCCAGATAGAGATTACCTGGGGGCTTTTTGAGTGTGAAATCGAGAAGCCAACAACGCTCGCCATTGCCGGTGCTGATCTACAGGCGGAAATAAATTCTACGCCGGTGGAGCCATGGTCTACCTATGCCGTGAAAGAGGGAGATCGTCTCCTTTTCAATATGCCAAAAAGAGGGCTTAGGGCATATTTGGCGGTTAAGGGGGGATTTAATTTAAAACGGGTGCTGGGTAGCAGTACGGCTGTTTCCCGGGATGGGCTTGGAGGCCTTAATGGGGATGGATCAAAGCTTGCGCAGGGGGATCTGCTTCCCTTTAACCCTGATTATGATTTTATAACTCACTCAGTCGAGAAAAACCTTGTCCCTGATTACGATCAGCCCCTTGAACTCGGGGTGATTCCTGGATACCAAAAAGATTATTTCTCCACTGTGGAGCTGGCGCACTTTTTTTCGGCGGAGTATGAGATTACACAGAACATTGATCGAATGGGTTACCGCCTCTCTGGTCCGTCAATTCAGTGTGATCTGGACGGGATTGTCTCAGAAGGCATCTCCTACGGTGCCATACAGATTCCAATGGACGGACAGCCGATCATATTGCTCCGTGATCGGCAGACGATTGGAGGTTATCCAAAAGTGGGTTGTGTCAACACCCTCGACGCAGCCAGGCTATCACAAAGAGGGCCTGGGACAGTTGTGAAATTTAAGCCTCAAGACCCTCTGAAAGCTGAAGGGAAGAGGATGCTTTATAACCGGTTTTTTGGTCTTAGTACCCCCACCACGGGCAGTTAACTCTCCCCTTTTGCTGACTGAAGAGATGAAAAGATGATTCGATCAATTAATCTGAATGCAGATCTGGGTGAGGGCTTTGGTGCTTACTCCATCGGCAATGATGAGGCGATGTTGGATATCATCAAGACCGCAAATATTGCCTGTGGTTTTCATGGAGGCGATCCGCTGGTCATTCGGCGGACAGTGCAGATGGCCAATGCACGCGGTGTGAGTATAGGTGCACACCCCTCATATCCCGATCTACAGGGATTTGGCCGTCGCTCGATGAGTCTAACCAATGAAGAGCTTGAATCAATTCTAAGCTATCAGATTGGTGCACTTGTCGGTGTGGCTCGATCAGTGGGTGCTGAGGTTGGTCATGTGAAACCTCATGGCGCGCTTAATAATAGGGCTGCTGAAAATATTGAGATTGCTACCGTGGTTGCCAGAGCAATCAGAGATGTTGATCCCGATTTAATTCTGCTGTCACCTGCCGGTTCATTCCTTACTCAGGCGGGTAGGGAGGCGGGTCTTTTGGTAGCAGAGGAGATCTTTGCCGACAGGGCTTATGGTGATGATGGGCATCTGCTCCCAAGATCACAGCCGGGATCGGTTTATCATAGTGTCAATGAGTGTGTTGATCAAGTTTCCGCATTCCTGGATGAAGGTGCAATCATTACCCGATCAGGAAAAACAATACCGAGCGAGATACACAGCATCTGTGTGCATGGCGACTCTCCCATGAGTGTCAATATAGCCCAGGCTATACTGAAAAGGCTGCTAGAGCAGGGTATTTCAGTACTTCCCCTCCCTCAGGTTATCGATTCAACAGATGTTTGTGGGGATTTCACGGCAAGCCAATCACGCTAAGAAGAAGCTTCTCCGATATTGATCCATCCGAAAAACAGATATTAGAGTGCCCGTAAACGAGTCGTTACTACAACTCAATAAAGGTGCTTGAAGATAAGAACTCTGACAGGTGAATTGGTTACCATGACGACAAAAGACCAGCGGGGTTCTGATAAGACCCCCCCAGATGATCAAGAAATAACCCCCACTGAGTTAAAGCGCTTAAGATACTCATACCAGAGGGCTGAACAGGCAACCTGGAGTGAGGAGTTTAAAATAGCCCTTCTAGCTGACTATGGAGGTGATGATGGACGGGCTCTTTTTACTACTTTTAAATCAATTCTTTCTCCTGGTTATCGTAACAAATACGATCCTCTCACGGCATCGAAAGATATCAAACCTATCGGCAAAGTTCTGGATGGAGAGAAGCTTTCAGCATCGATACTGAGAAAGAGGAGTGTCCGCGGAGAGAGTATACATCTCAGAGCATTTAACAAAGGAAAGCCCATCAGATTGACGGATATATTTCCTGTCTTTGAGAAGTTTGGTGTAGAAGTTATAGAGAATGAGGTAGTGCCTTTGACGCCGGTTGATAGTGCCGTTGAAGAGTTATGGTTAAATGACTTTACGTTACTCAATCAGTCAGTCAGTTCACTTAATGATAAGAGCATAGAGGTGAAATTTCTCGAGGCCTTTACCAAGGTATGGGCGGGAGAGTTGGAGAATGGTCGCTTCAATGGACTGGTTATCAACGCAGGAATGTCGTGGCGGGAAGTACAGATATTTAGAGCATATGCACACTATCTGCACCAGATCGGGATGCCGTTTACCCCCCTTTATGTGGCGGAAACACTTCTGAGAAACAGCGATACCGTATTAGAGCTTTTAACACTTTTTTCACTTTTATTTGATCCAGTAAACGACGGATTGAAAAATAGAGAGCATAAAGTCGAGCTGCTTCATAAGCGCATTGACTCCCAATTGGATCGCATATCGAATGCCGATGACGACAGGATTCTCAGGCGATTTCTGAATTTAATCAACGCCACGCTGAGAACGAATTACTACCAAAGTGACTCAACGGGTAATTCAAAGCCCTATATAAGTTTCAAACTGAACTGTGGCTCAATAGATTCTCTTCCACTGCCTCGTCCCTGGCGTGAGATATTTGTCTATAGTCCTCGCATGGAAGGGATACATCTTCGTGGCGGAGCTGTTGCCAGGGGTGGTCTTCGCTGGTCCGACAGAATGGAGGATTTTCGCACTGAGATACTGGGCCTGGTTAAAGCTCAGATGGTGAAAAACTCAGTGATTATCCCCGTGGGGTCAAAAGGTGGTTTTGTCTGCAAGCTGCTTCACCAGCTGGAGAGCCGGGAGTCGCAGCTCGAAGAGGTTATCGCTTGTTATAAGTCATTCATTCGAGGACTTCTGGATATCACTGATAATCTGATCGATTCAGAGATTATTCACCCGGCTGCTGTTATCAGACGTGATGAGGATGATCCCTA
>JBEVXV010000106.1:0-7009 GCA_040505915.1 Sedimenticola sp.
AATATATAAAATAATACCGAAAAATATATTACATTTATATAAAGGAATTGCTTTATTTACCGTTTATTAACAAAATACCGGTCAACCGACATGAGCGAACATGGGCCGTATTCACAAATTTGGCATTCTCTGTCCGAATGTTGCTTTAATTTTTGCAGATAATAATTTAATTTTACTATTTACTTGCATTTTTCGTATAAAGGAATTGTTTTAATTCAAGTTTTGTAGACATAATTCCCATCCAGTACGTCCATGTGAGAATATGACTCATATTCTACAAAAATATGATATTCGGTCTGCGAATATGATTATAATTTTGCCGTTACTAAATTTACTTCACTAATAATTTCGTATAATATTCACTATATTGGGTAATATTAAGGCATATAATTATATTTCATATAAAGCAATTGGTTTCATTCCGATCCAGTAAGCCCATGGGCGAATATCGAGGGGTTAGTGGTATAAGGTACCAAGCGACATTTTGGGGTAAATTGACTTATTGACATAAATGATTAGTATTAGTTATAATCCAACTTCTGTCAAAAGATGGTACCTGTGCCGTAATTAGTTACGGATATAATTAGTTAAGTACAAAGGAACCAAGTGACAATGGGTGTTTTTAAGTGGTAAAAGGTACCAAGTGACAGATGGTACATTTGTCTACTGGTTGCTTTGTACTTATGGGTTTATGGTATAAGGTACCAAGTGACACATGGCCCCTTATACCACCAACTAGTTTTCTGAAATTGTCGGAATATGCTAGTGGTATAAGGTACCAAGTGACACATGGTCCCTTATACCACCAACTAGTTTTCTGAAATTGTCGGAATATGCTAGTGGTATAAGGTGCCAAGTGACACATG
This sequence comes from Sedimenticola sp., assembly GCA_040505915.1. GTDB lineage: Bacteria > Pseudomonadota > Gammaproteobacteria > Chromatiales > Chromatiaceae > Vondammii. The sequence goes on from JBEVXV010000106.1 coordinate 867, forward strand.
GCCCCTTATACCACCAACTAGTTTACTGAAATTATCATTATGCTAGTGGCATTAGGTACCATGTGACACATGGCCCCTTATACCACCAATTACATTTCTGAAATGTTCAGAACATGCTAGTGGTATAAGGTACCAAGTGACACATGGAAAACGCATTAGTTTTCATTGCAACCTCTGAGGCGTGTCTTTCTCCAGTAATTCTATCTTGATTGCAATCTCTGTGGTTTGGGAGTGTTGTGTATTGGTTAAATTCAACACAAAATGTAAAATACTTGGAGTATGCCTAACACTTATAAGCATACATGAACAGCTGCTGAGGTGAAAAACGTGGTGTCTGGAAATCAATGGATGTTGTAACAGTAAGTGATACTTATACATTATTACTGTATAATCAATGTTCTGGCATTTGTGAAGTGGGCATTTAGGATTACATGTACCCTTGTCCGTCCCGCCTGTCAGTCCCGTCCCTGAATCGTGAACGTACAAGCTTGCACATGCATGTTTCTCAAATCTTCCTTGTTTAGAGTCAATGCCAGGTTTTCTATGAACACATTTTATAGTTATTATGTTGTGATCCTCATTTGAACCGTCTCATCGTTCAAAAGATTGATCATGACCTATACTTTCATTAATATATAATTATATAAATACAAAAAAATGACTAAATATCGGTTGAAAATCATTAGAAATGTCGTGTTTCACGTTGCACCTTTTCACATGTGCGTATTATTATCCCCTCGCCGATAGGCAAGAGGGGATATAGCGATGGTCCATATTAGTCCGTTCATTCGTCCTTTAGTCCGCAATAACTTTCGAACCGAAATTGCCCAAACAAATACGCACAACTGCTATCCGGCATCATGGTAGTTCGATCATACCATGATAATAAATCATTTTGAACATGTGAACAAATTGCATACATTATTGCCCAACTCGTCATTGCTGAATTGTTATCCTTGCAGACTGCCACAGAGACCAGTCATGACTGGTCTGATGAGGAACTGTATGCAAGCCAAGCATTTGAAGAAGAAACAACTGGTATCTTGGCACATGACACGCGCACTGGAGCATCAGCCGGATTGGAAGGGCCACTCAGTAAGTTAGTTTGATGTTATTTTCAGCATGTTTCGTTTCCACTGACCAATTAAGGATTCAATTGTATGTTAATCGATGAAATCCACAGCCGGCAACATTGTCATGGAACATTAATAATGTTACCCACGTGTGCATGTACGAAACTACGTCGATTAACGTGAGGGTGGCCCCATTTCAATGTATTATACCTCATGGTAAAATCGAGGCATTGCATTGGTCACATGACATGACACATTCTGCCAAGTATCTCTGAACGGTCAGCATTGCAACTTGCAGCGGGTAACATTATCAATGGTGACCTTTCAGGCCGAACATGGCTGATGTTCGTGTACGGAAACACCCGCATGCTAGTTCGGTACACGGATAAGGATTACGGAAACCTCCAAAGGTCCGAGTGACGTTACGGAAATTACGTAGTAAACATAAAGATTCACGGTAAATAACGACGTCGCCATTGACGTCGGTCTTAGACGTCGTCCGTAGGATTAAGAGAACGCATAGTGCATCATATCAGTATCTATTGGGTATAATAAAGTAAATGGTGCCCTTGGTTGAGGGTAACATCGTGGATTGTCTCCCCTCAGTAACAATGTTTCCCTCGTGGAGACAATCCGCGATGTTACCCTCAAACGAGAGCATGATTTATATAATGACGTCTTTCATGGAAACTTATACGAGATTACGTTATAAATCAGTATGTTCCTATTATTTTAGGGGATATCACAAGCGAATCTGGCAGTGGAGGACGAGACAACAGCGAGATGTTATCAAACACAGTCAACGGAGCACCAGATAGTTCAGTAATAGATGAACATGAAATAGATGTTGAAGGCAAAGACGATACATATCTGGCAATTCCACTAAATCAAAATACACATGAACTGTTACCGTCAAATGAACAAGCAACGAACACACACGAGGAAGCAGGAAATGTACATGTCTTAGGCATAGATGAATTTGAAACAGATTCGGAAGACAATATACCGCTTTCAAAATTTATCGAGCATAATGAAAAAAAGAAATGCATGCCGAACCGCAAAGCAAAGTTACCTGTAAAGCGCAAGCTAATCGAGGTGGAATCTGATACAGATGAGCTATCGTACGACAGTTCTGTGGACTATGAACCATCAAAAAAAGATGTCAATTCTACTGATACAGAGACTGAAGAAATATCAAGCAAGAAAAATGAAGTAGACGCGCTAGGAGAAACAAAAACAACAAAGTACAAGAGGTATACGAGGAGAAATCTCCAAAACACATTAAAGAAACGGAAAACTCCAATCAGAATAAAGCCAAAACTGAAAGCTAAAAAGCGTACAGAAAGTAAGAAGGAACTGACTGACAAGCTGAAAATAAATGTAAGACGTCTACAAAAGCAACGTCAACACAAACCATTATTTAAAGAAAATGACATGAAACGGGCAAAAGAAGAAAGTGCGAAACTACATTCGATTAAGGCACTAATTGGAAAATATCACAAAGCTAGACTTGATCAGTTGCTTGAGATCAACGAGTTAGTGCGTGTACCTGTAGCTGCTGATGGAAATTGTTTCTTTTCCGCTATAGTACAATCAGCAAATATCGACACATCTGCTACCGAGTTAAGAACAGAATTGTGTGATTACATGTCAAAGCATGTGGAAAGATACCTACCATTCAGCTTACACCGTGATACAGGCAATGTATACAGTGCAGATGAATTTCTTCTCGAAGTGAACGAATTACGGTCGGTCAACGAATGGAACCTAAATATCGCTGATTGTCTTCCAATGACAGTGGCAGACATGTTGAACTGTGTTGTGAGAATATATTCAAGTGTTATTAATACACCAGTTTATGATGTAAAACCAAACAGTGACATGACACATCCTCCAGGCTGTATACAAATCGCTTATCTTGCAATTAAAGGTGAAGAGCACTACAATGGTGTTGCAAAAATAAACAGTAATACGCAAACACACAGCACACAATCTGGTCCAGCTGACCACTCTGAAACAGTTGAAATGGCAGAGGAGACCGGAAGAACTGAACATGAATGTAGGCATAATGTGGAAAACGCTACAGAAAGCAATAACGCTAAACCAGCGACGCAAGTGACGCCTCACAAACGGGCAAATTATAGAAGTCCGCAAAAAAAGAAGTCAAGCAGAAAAAAGATGTGCAACCCAGACAAGTGGAAATGTAATGCCAGAAGAGAGAAGAGGTGTAGAGGACAGGCATATACAGCCAAGTCTGGGAAGGCTGTTTCTGGAAGAAGGGTTAAATCGCAGGATTGTAGAAAGTGCAGATTTAAATGCAATGAGCATATACCAGAAGATGCAAGGCAACATATATTTGAATTTTATTACAACCTCGGCTCCTACGAAAGACAGAGAGATTATATTTGTGAGATGGTCAATGTTGTGAAACCTGTTAGAGGTAAAGGATACAAAACAATATCTTATCAGTACTGTTTAGTGTCAGACGACCAGAAAATCCGAGTATGTCGCAATTTCTTCATGAATACATTGCATGTTGGACGAAAAGTGATTGACTATACATTGCAGAGGAAACATCATGGCGCATTCAGTGGAACCGACCATAGAGGCAAGAACACACCACCAAACAAACTAACAGATGACCAACTTACATTCATCCATCAGCATATCAACTCTTTCCCCCGCATGGAATCGCATTATGTAAGAAAAGACTCCAACAAAGAGTACTTAGCGCATGATCTGAATATTAAGAAGATGTGGAAATTATACAGTGAAGAGTGTACAAAAAAAAGAGTGACACCTGTAAAAGAATCAAAATATCGCCAAGTATTCTGCGACAACTACAACCTTTCTTTCTTCAAACCAAAGCAAGACCAATGCTCTATGTGTGAAATATACAACCGCAAAAAGAATGCAGGCTCATTAGACAATTTAACGCAGAATAAATACGATCAACACCAGGAGAGTAAAGTGAAGGCTAGGGAGGAAAAGGAACACGACAAAAGACTATCAATGACAGATGCAAGCAGATACACTGCTACCTTTGATCTACAAGCTGTTTTGACAACACCTTGTTCATTGGTCAACGAAATGTACTATGCACGAAAACTGTGTTGCTACAATTTAACTGTATATTCTCTTGGAGATAAGCAAGTATACTGCCATATGTGGGATGAAACACAAGGAAAGAGAGGGTCGTGTGAAATAGCGACGTGCTTAATGAAGAACACGATGTCTGTGTGTTTATCATCGAAAGATGTAAAGCACATCACATATTATTCTGATACATGTGGCGGCCAAAATCGCAACAGATATGTGGCCACATCATTAATGTACGTTCTCAGTAAGCTACCAAAGTTAGAAATTATCGAGCAAAAGTTCCTTCAGTCAGGGCATTCACAAATGGAATGTGACTCTGTACATGCAACTATCGAAACAGCTAAAAAGATAACATCTGTCTATGTTCCATCGCAATGGGGTACTGTCGTAAGTCTGGCGAGAAAGAAGCATCCATACATTGTGGTTCCATTAAAGTATGAGCATGTACTTGACTGGAAGAAATTTGCAAGCACACATTGTCACAATCTTAAGACAGGTTCAAGAGGTGAAAAAATCAATTGGTTACACATCAAATGGATACAAGTACGACAAACAGAACCAAAGAGCATCTTTGTCAATTATAGCTTCAACGAGAATACGTTTCTCGAGATGAAAACACAGAGCGTTTCAACTAGGAGGAAGAAAGTGAAAGAAATGGAATGGCCAAGCCAGCTGGACTTTTGCTATCAAGCCAAACTTCCAGTAACAGCCCAGAAAAAGGCAGATCTTGTCTCGTTGTGTAAGAAAGGGGTGATTCCAGATGAGTTCCAGGCGTATTACAGCGGTCTACCGACCAGTAAAAATGTAAAGGACAGGATTCCGTCCCCAGGCTCAGATGAAGAATCAGTGGATACAGACTCGGACTAGCAGTGATCATAATGATTGTAAATAATAGATTGGAAATGGGTTGCAACTGGGCCTACAGAGACTATGCACCCTCTGTAGTGCAATGATGATACATTTTACGTTTAGCTGTACTGCAATAATGAAACTATTGTTAATCAATTAGTTGATGCAGCCACATTATAACATAGTGTGGTAAAATGCAGTTATTTTGCTTAACTGTAAAACAAACATGATTACATTAAAGACGATGCATTGTCATGTTGCGACATTATTCGTTGGGTCTAAATAATTGTGCTTGTAACTATGTTTGGCGGATCAGCATAGTCACTAAGGGATTATACACTTTACATAGTGACAAAATAACACTTAACAGCAGGCAATGTACATCTAGCTATAGATATTGCGCGGAACATGTCACATACAAAATTGCTCTCTAAAAATAAAATGTCCTGACCAGATTTACACACATTACTTTTAATGACGGTTAGAATATGGTTTGACAGAAATGAGTTATGGATATAAATGTGATTATACAATCAGATAATGTGTCCATTAAACTCATAACCACTATCTAAAATTTAATGTCTCACATTATTTACATTATCCACTGCCAAAAGGGACCATGTGAGCATACACATTTTGCATTATGTGGAAAATATGCAGTGGCAAAAGGTACCATTTGGTGGTTGGTACACTATTATACCTATATATATCCATTTTATGTTTATGGTAAAAGGTGCCATGTGGTAGATGGTACATTGTTCTTCTGTAGTAGCTGCTATATATGTTATGGTAAAAGGTACCATGTGACAGATGGTACAAAATCACACGCACAATTTCTGAATTTGATTGGTGGTAAAAGGGACCAAGTGTCACTTGGTTCCTTTTACCACAAATATTTTCTACTAAATATGGTTGTGGTAAAAGGTACCAAGTACAAATAAGGTAATTAAACCGTGCATGTGCAATGTAACTGGTTGATGCTTTATTCAGAGATAGAGTATAATATTACCTTAAGTTCAACACCAATATGAATATAATATCTCTACTAACAAAAACATGAAACATTTAAACTTGATTATCTCAAAAGTAGCAAAATGTCACTTGGTACCTTATACCACTAAC
>JBEVXV010000107.1:0-13241 GCA_040505915.1 Sedimenticola sp.
TAACCGTGATGACCATACATGCACGAAGACTGGCTGATTTGATAAATCTAGTTTATCAAGAAAGAGCCAACGTTTTCGTGTGGGCCACAGGGTGTATTACCATTAATAATTTCTATTTGAATAACCTACGGCAGGGGTCGGAGTCGATTGCATCCAGATGTGTGGGAAATGCACCTTTTTACAACGCAATCGACCCCAAGCACCAACTGAATAGTTATCTTCACTGTTTATCACGCAAAGGGGCAGTGACCAGATCAAAGTGGGCTGGCCGTATGTACTGGAACACCTCTTTTCCATTCGGATTGACGGCGATATCCAAGCCCTTCTCAGGATAGAGCCAGTGTACTGTTTTCGAATGCAGCTCCTTTAAACGCTCAGTGGGCTCTCCAAATCTACCGAGGATAAGATCCTCTTCCAGGTCGGTTGCTGGAATGTAGGTGATGTGGCTGATTTTTGCCTGCTTTATGCGCTCCAGATCTTTGCTGGAGAGCGTCACCTTCTTTGCGCCACTGCTGCTATTGCTGATTCTTATCCCACGGTTAAACATCTCGTCTGAGGTGGCGGTGTCGACATCCAGGGTAACCACCAAGTCGGCGCGAATACTACTCAGGTCGATACGTTGGAAGTAAGCCTCAACTGCATATTTATTGTCGATGGAACGGAATAGCGTCACTTTTGCACCCTCCGAAAGTTGAATCTCTACCTCTCCAAGTGTGCTCTCTCCGAGGGTGATACCCAGGACGGAGAGCTTTTCAGGTGACTTCACATCTATAATCCAGGGTAGCTTTGGCTCGCTCTCTACCGTTCTTCCTCCGGGCAATAGAATAGCGGCAGCGAGGGCAATGAGGGTGACTGCGAGAATGCCCAGTAACATGTTGCGGTCCATAGGGAGTACCTGATAATGAGTGCGGTTGATTATGTGCCGTGAAGTTTCTGCCTGAGATGGCAGCACAGCACAGAACACATTTTGAGAACGTTCTGCCGGATAAAATAGAAACTGAACGCTATTTTATCCTAACAGCTGGAAGAGTAGTAGGTAATAACGGGGGTAGATGAAATCGCATTGGCTAAATGTTAGCCTACTTGGATGCTGCTTACCACGGAGCCCTGAATGATACTTGACGTTAGTGAAGAAGATCGCAAAAAAGCCAAGATACCCCATGAGATCTTTCTCTCCAACCTGATTGGCAACCATGTTCTTTGGTTTATTGCCTCCCTGGGATTGGTGCGGTCGTATTGGCAGCCTATGGCGCTAGTTCCTGTCGTCTCCTTCAGTGTGCTGATCTATATATTGTGGCGTGCAAAGCGTTCCCGGACGACAGACAGCTGGTACGTTATGTGCCATTGGCAGATATGTGCCGGGCGTGCTCGCATCATCGCCTATGTACTACTTGCCCTTGTGGTAGCCGCTACTCTTGGCTGGATTGGTTTTACCTATTTCGGCATGATGGAGGTGGCGGTCTATGCCATGATTGGTGGTATGGGGGTTTTGCCTGTGATGGCGACTGTATTGATATTGATTGTCATGGAGCAGGATATCATCCACCAAGCAGCACAGAAAAAGTTACCCGATAGCATTGTTGAGAAGTTTCCCAACCCCGGTGTTCGGGTACTGGAAGAGGCGGAGCCGGTTTTACCGGCCTGATTGCGTTACCCAAGCAGTAGTGCCGCTGCGACTTGGCGTCCCTCGGTCAGCAGGATATTGTAAGTGCGGCAAGCGGCGGGGGTTGCCATCACCTCTACACCGATTCCGGCTGCAATCAAATTCTGGTAGAGAGCGGGTGAAGGGAAACGTTGTCTCTCACCAGTACCCAGTATGACTAGATCAGGCTTGAACTCGGCCAATACCGCAAAGTCACTCATCTTTACGGTTTCAAGGGAGCTTGGACCCCAGGGGGCAATGATCTTGTCTGGCAAGATGATAAGGCTTGAGTCATAAATATGGGCGTTAACGACAATACCTTCCTCTGAATAGGAGTGGATGATGTTCTCGGTAGATGGGTCGGCCAGTGCAAATTTCATCAGCGGAAGATAGCAGGGAGCAGGGGTCGAGTGCAAAAGTGTCAAGCCGATTAGGGCGGGGCAATAACCAAAAGATGCCATAGTATCCATTTAATTTTAGTAACTATTTAGCTAGGTTCGGGGTCGGAGTCGATTGCGCCGTTAAAAGGTGCATTTACCACTCATCTTGTCGCAATCGACTCCAACCCCTGGTGAAAATAGCCACAAAATTAGGTATAGCTGAATAGTTACTAATTTTATTGACATTTTATGCCGTACTCGGTTAATTTATCCGTTTTTTTACCGCCCTTGCCAATAACAGTAGAAGAGGTTCCCGTGTCGATCCCAGAGATGGAAGAGTTCCATAGAATCAAGCGCTTACCGCCTTATATTTTCAGTATTGTCGGAGATCTGAAAGCGGCGGCGCGAGCGCGGGGTGAGGATATTATCGACTTTGGCATGGGTAATCCAGACCAACCCACTCCTCAACACATCGTCGATAAGATGGTCGAGGCGACCCAGCGCAAGGATACCCACCGCTACTCCATGTCCAAAGGTATTCCTCGTCTGCGCCGGGCTATCTGTAACTGGTATAAGGATCGCTATGATGTAAATCTTGATCCTGAATCCCAGGCGATTGTCACCATCGGTTCCAAGGAGGGGCTGGCCCATCTGTCACTGGCCTGTATGGGGCCGGGCGATTCTGTACTGGTACCGAACCCGGCATACCCGATCCACCCCTACGGGTTTGTTATTGCCGGAGCCGATATCCGTCATGTGCCACTGCTCCCAGGTGTCGATTTCTTCAGTAAACTGGAGGCGTCGATTTCCGACTCTTGGCCGCGCCCAAAGATGCTGGTGCTCAATTTTCCCGGTAATCCCACCGGGCAGTGTGTCGATCTCGACTTCTTCGAGAAGGTGATCGAAATCGCCAAGGAGCACAATATCTGGGTGATCCACGATCTCGCCTATGCGGATATCGTCTTCGATGGCTACAAAGCACCATCGATTCTCGAAGTACCGGGTGCTGAGGAGATCGCTGTGGAGTTCTTTTCCCTCTCGAAGAGTTACAATATGCCGGGATGGCGTGTTGGCTTTATGTGCGGCAATAAGACACTGGTGGCAGCTTTGGCGCGGATTAAATCCTATCTTGATTACGGTATGTTTACGCCGATCCAGATAGCTGCTATTGCCGCACTCGAAGGTCCACAGGAGTGTGTTGCCGAGATCAGGGGTATGTACCAGAGCCGTCGCGACACCCTCTGTGATGGTCTCAACTCCGCTGGCTGGCCGGTGGAAAAACCCAAGGCAACCATGTTTGTCTGGGCACCGATACCTGAGCAGTATCGAGAGATGGGCTCTCTTGAGTTCTCCAAAAAACTGCTGACAGAGGCAAAGGTAGCCGTCTCTCCTGGTATCGGTTTTGGTGAGTATGGGGATGACCATGTACGCTTTGGTCTGATTGAAAATGAACATCGAACCCGCCAGGCAATCCGTGGTATCCGTGAAATGATGCGCCGGGATGCTAAACAGAGTAAATCAGAATAGATTTCAGCACAGAGCTGAAACGGGAGAATTTAGGTGGAAGCAGTTAAAGTAGGTCTTTTGGGTCTTGGTACGGTCGGTGGCGGTACGGTCAATGTGTTGGCTCGTAATGCTCAGGAGATAGCGCGTCGCGCTGGCCGCGAAATCCGTATCACTCATGCCGCCGCCCGTGAATACGATGCGGAGTCTATTAACGGTCTGGACCAGATTGTGGTCACCGATGATGGCTTTGATGTGGTCAACAACCCCGATGTTGAGATTGTCATTGAGCTGATCGGTGGCTACTCCCCTGCACGGGAGCTGGTGTTGCAGGCCATTGAAAATGGCAAGCATGTGATTACCGCCAACAAAGCATTGATCGCCATGCACGGTGATGAGATCTTTGCCGCCGCCCGCAAGAGGGGCGTGACCGTTGCTTTCGAAGCGGCAGTGGCGGGTGGTATTCCTATCATCAAGGCGATGCGTGAAGGGCTGTCAGCCAATCGTATCGAGTGGGCTGCGGGTATCATTAACGGCACCGGCAACTTTATTCTGACCGAGATGAGGGATAAGGGGCGTGATTTTGCCGATGTGCTGGCTGAAGCCCAGGCGCTGGGTTATGCCGAGGCCGATCCTACCTTCGATGTTGAGGGCATAGATGCGGCGCACAAGCTGACCATTATCGGCTCAATCGCATTTGGTATTCCGTTGCAGTTCGATAAAACCTTTACCGAAGGCATTGGCGGTATCGATCGGCAGGATGTCTCTTATGCTGATGAGTTTGGCTATCGCATCAAACATCTGGGAATTGCTCGCAAGACAGACAAAGGGATTGAGATGCGGGTGCATCCGACGCTGATTCCAGCACGTTGCCTGATCGCCAATGTAGACGGTGTGATGAATGCGGTGTTGGTGATGGGTGATGCCGTTGGGCCAACACTCTACTATGGCGCCGGTGCTGGCGCGGAACCGACCGCTTCTGCCGTAGTGGCAGATGTGGTCGACGTTGTGCGTACCCTTACCACCGATCCAGAAAATCGGGTGCCACATCTCGCTTTCCAGCCAGATGAACTCAGTGATCTGCCAATTCTCTCAATGGACGATGTGGAGACCGCCTACTACCTGCGTATGCAGGTGGTTGATAAGAGCGGAGTGATGGCTCGTATTGCCGGTATTCTTGCTGAGCAGGATATCAACATAGAGGCGATCAAACAGAAAGAGCCGGCCGAGTCTGAAAGCATGGCGACGCTGGTGATGTTCACCCAGCAAGTGCTGGAGCGGCAGATGAACCGGGCGATTGAGAAGATAGAGGCCCTCAGCGAGGTAGAAGGGCAGGTGACCCGCATCCGCGTTGAACATCTGGATGGCTAATCGCCAACCACCCGCTTAAGTGCAGTAGGCCACGGTGAGACGCTTCACACCGTGGCTTTTTCATTTTGTAACTAAAGCAGAGTAGTTACCTCATTTTTACACAGCAAACTAAAAGTCTGTTATGTCGAGTAACCAACGATCGGTTCACCTTTTGGTACCAGGCCTGCTGGGTCCAATGCAACAGTTGGATCCTCTTCAACCGTTGCCGAAACTGGAGAGATTACTCTCCAGGGCTGATATCAGTCAGGTGCTTGGAACTGATTTGGAGTCGACACTCTTTCCCCTGTTTAGAGTAGATTCGGGACTGGGCGGAGAGCTGCCAGTTGCACCCTACCGCCGTGTAGGCGACGGTTGCCCCCGGGATGATCGCTTTTGGCTCCAGGCCAACCCCGTCTATCTACGTCCCGACCGCGACCGGGTGCTTCTGTTTGACAGCAAAGACCTGGACTTCAGTCAGGATGAGGCTGAGATCCTGGCGCAGATGTTCAATGACCACTTCACCACTGAGGGGTGGCAGTTGGAGACACCAATAGCTCACCGCTGGTACCTTGCGGTCGACAGTGCGCCATCTCTTACCACCACACCGCTCTCTCAGGTATATGGTCGAAATATCGACCTCTTTTTACCCCAAGGGGAAGAGGGTATGCGTTGGCACAGCATCACCAATGAGGTGCAGATGCTCTTCTACTCCTCCAACCTGAACTTTGAACGAGAGAGCCGGGGTAAGCTGCCGATCAATGGCTTATGGTTTTCATCAGGCGGCGTATTGGCCAACGCAGCTGATCGACCATTTCAAACCATCTATACCGATGATTCTCTAGCTAAAGGGCTGGCCATGGTGTCGGGGGTAGATATTAAACCCCTTATCGGCGATTCGGTGACCGTTGAGACAGGGGGGAGGGAGGTACTTGCGACCTATAGCCGAATGGAACGCACGGTTTGGCGTGCTGATCCCTTTGACTGGGCGGACGAACTGAATCGCTTTGAGTCCTGGCTGCTGCCCCTGATTGAGGCACTACAGCAAAAAAAGATCAGTGAACTGATTATCTACCCCTGCAATGGCAGTAAGTTCAGTCTTACCCCTGGTGCACTGCGGCGCTTTTGGCGACCTCACCGAGGGGTTAGACACTGGATGGATGATGCGGCGGTCTACTCTTTCAACGCCTCACCACAGGCGCGACAGCGATAGACCTGACCGGCAAGTACGCGGCGGTGGCGGATACTGGTCAGCTGATGTGTCGTGCAGCCGCAGCTGTAGCTGAAGCGTTGCAGGTGTCGCCTGACCGAACGGCTGGTATCAAACAGGTGGCACCGCCGGGCATCAGCGCCAAAGAACGCCATTACCTCCTGCCACTCCCTGCCATGGGGGCGTATTGAACTACCAAAAAGTGTGCGCGCCACCAGATGTGCAACTTCATGGGGTAGCGTCTGCTGAACAAAGGGTTCAGGGTTCTCACTCAACAGCACCCGGTTATAGCGGATTACCGGATTACCCACAGCAGGGAAAACAATCATACCGGCTGCCCGTCCCGTCAGGTCGAAGCGGATATCCAATTCAGGCAGAGGCGTTTTGTAGTGCTCCATTGCCAATTTTAGTAATCGCAGGGTCTTGTTTAAGGCCTGCTGCTCTATCGCCGATGTCATCGTTTGTCCATGGAGTGCAATCACTGACGGGTTAAAGAATAACTATTCAGAGCCCCCTGTTACGAGGCCATTTTCACGGCAGGGGGCGGAGTCGATTGCGATAAAGTTGTAAGGGAATTACACCACTCTTCACCGTAACGCTTCCGCTCCCAGCTCACGCTCTTTACCCACATCGATGTGGGTAAAATCGACTCCGACCCCAAGCACCTACTGAATAGTTGCGATTAAGATTAGGTTAACAGCCTATTTGGTTAGGGGCCAATGGAGTGTTGTATGTTGTTCAGATGTTCCTTAATCAGCGATCTCAAAGCTCACGATGCTGTCGAGGCGGATCTCCTGGGTGTTTTCATCAGTCATTTGCAGAACCAGGTATTCGACCCTCTTCCGGGTAAAAATATCCTGGATCTTTCCAACCAGACTCCGCTCTTTGAGCAGCAGGTTGATGGTTCTCTGCTGCATTGCCAGAAGCTCATACTGACTGTGCAGTTTACAGGAGATGGGTTGGTAATCGTTCATGGTTTACTCAATGGTTCGCATGCGACAGAGGAGAAGAGCCAGTGCTGGGTAGCGATAAAAATAATCCCTGTTTCTCTGCGCTTCTCTGTGTTCGCTGCATTCTGGTTTTCTGGCTCAGAGTAGAGGCCGGTTAATCCCTATCTGAGAGCAACAATCGGGTGGCTATACTTCAGCTGCATGTTAATCTTACAGCAGAGAAACACCAAGGGTTAAGGCTATGCCATCAGACTACCGGCGAATTGAACAGGCGATACACTGGCTCGCTGAACATGCAGATGAACAGCCGGAGCTTGTTGATGTGGCAGCTCTTTTAGACCTCAGCTCCTATCATACCCAACGCCTCTTCAACCGCTGGGCCGGTGTAACGCCCAAACAGCTTCTTCAATACCTTACGGTTGGCTACGCTAAACAGCTTCTCAATGAATCAATGAGTGTGTTGGATGTGTCACAGGAGGTGGGGCTGTCAGGTCCAGGACGCCTGCACGACCAGATGATCAATATAGAGGCGGTCTCTCCCGGTGAGTACAAGCAGGGTGGGCGGGGGTTGACTATACACTTCGGCTTTCATGGCAGCCCTTTTGGTGAGTGCCTGATTGCTTTTACCTCCAGAGGTATTTGTCATCTTGTTTTTGTCCAGCCGGGTGATCGAGAGCCGGCACTTCAAGGTTTAAAGTCACTCTGGACGAATGCCGATTTTAAAGAGGATGCCGAGCAGTGCGCTGCCCTGATCAAACAGGCTTTCTCCCTGGAGTGTGATAATCGTCAGGGCATTAAGTTGCTGGTACGCGGTACCAATTTTCAGGTCAAGGTGTGGCAGGCGTTACTGAATATTCCTCAGGGATATCTAATGACCTACAGAAATATTGCAACATCGATAGACTCTCCCAACGCCTCACGCGCAGTGGGTAGTGCCCTTGCCAAAAACCCCGTGGCCTACCTTATTCCCTGTCATCGTGTTATCCGCAGTAGCGGTATCATTGGAGAGTACCACTGGGGGCGTGACCGAAAACGGGCCATGATCGCCTGGGAGGCGGCTCACAGGATTCAGTACTGATCCGTAGAGGGAGTTATTGAGGTGTAATGTAATGATCAATCTTCTGGAAAACATCCCTGCTGACCTTACCGATGAGGTTGTTGAGATACTGCTTGAGTCAGAGCATCTCCGTATCGAGAGAATCGTATCCAGGGGTCACTCTTCGCCGGAAACTGACTGGTACGATCAGGGTGAGCATGAGTGGGTGCTGTTGCTTCAAGGGGAGGCGAAGCTGAAATTTGAAGAGGACAATAAGGTGTTACTAATGGAAGAGGGCGATAGTATCAATATACCTGCTCATCAAAAACACCGTGTGGAATGGACGGCTCCAGACCGGGAAACTATCTGGCTCGCACTGTTTTACAGCTGATGGCCATGAGTCAGCTGTAGTAGTTCAGACATTATCTGACAGAGAGTGACGGCAGGGGTCAGGAGTGACAAAGGGGTCAGCTCTAACATTCCAATATTAGCAAAGGGAAGGGGCTATTCTATGACATATTGATGTCGATTTTTGGTCATCAAAACTAAACGCCATAACGTCCGTTCTGGTCGCAAAAGCGGACTCATGTATCTATCACCCTCTATAAGATCAGTTAGCGACTCATGCAAATTATATCCACTCTATCAAGAGACCATGATTTTTCACTGTTTATCTCTGCGCTTTCTGCATCTATGATTGAATGATTATGCGAATAAAATCAGCCGGACTGTAGATGCAACAAGATATCATTTTCACCATATTTCTGATCTTTACCGGTGCCGCCGTGCTGGCAACGGTTGCACTCTATGCTCGTCAAGCTCTACTGGTGGCTTATATACTGCTGGGTGTCTTGCTGGGGCCGTCTGTTCTGGGGTTGGTTAATGACCCTAAGCTGATTGGTGATATCGCCCATATCGGTATCATGTTTCTACTTTTTCTCATGGGGTTGGAGCTCAATCCCAGAGAATTATTGCAGCTGATGCGTAAAACTACCGTTATCACCCTGCTCAGTTCTCTTCTGTTCTGGAGTTCTGGGTGCGTACTTGCGCTGTTGT
This sequence comes from Sedimenticola sp., assembly GCA_040505915.1. Lineage (GTDB taxonomy): Bacteria > Pseudomonadota > Gammaproteobacteria > Chromatiales > Chromatiaceae > Vondammii. Next base: position 9,125 of record JBEVXV010000107.1, read on the forward strand.
TCGGCTACACTTCACTGGAAGCTGTATTGATCGGTGCTGCGATGATCTTCTCCAGCACTATCATTGGACTGAAGCTGCTTCCCACCACCGTACTTCATCACCAGCGTACTGGCGAGATCATCATCAGTATATTGTTGCTGCAGGATTTTATCGCTATATTGCTGCTGCTTTTTCTCGAAGGGAGCTCGTCACCAGACCACCCAGTGATGGAGTTTACAAAGCTTGCCCTGGCGCTGCCGCTGCTTATTGGCGCTGCTGTCCTCTTTGTGCAGAAAGTATTACTTAAGCTGCTACAGGCCTTTGATACTTTTCATGAATATATTTTTCTTCTGGCTATCGGCTGGTGCCTTGGCATGGCGCAGGCGGCAGCGGCGCTGGGCATCTCTCATGAAATAGGTGCCTTTGTTGCGGGTGTCACCCTCGCTTCCAGTCCCATCTCCCTCTATATGTCGGAGAAGCTGAAACCCCTGCGGGACTTCTTTCTGGTGATGTTTTTCTTCTCCCTTGGGGCTGGTTTCGATCTGGGAATGCTGGGCATTGTGATATTGCCAGCGTTGCTGTTTGCTTTGCTGACAATGCTGGGTAAACCATGGGTATTCAGCTTGCTACTTCGGAAGCAGAGGGAGGAGGCTGCGCGCTCTCGAGAGGTAGGTGCCCGCCTCGGGCAGATGAGTGAATTCTCGCTCTTGATCGCCGTGCTGGCGCTGGATAGGGGGCTGATCGGTATCGAGGCCAGTTACTTAATCCAACTGGCTACCTTGTTGACCTTTTTCGCATCCACCTATCTGGTGGTTATGCGCTACCCCACACCCATCGCGCTTTCTGATGAGTTGCGACGGAATTGAGAGCATAAGTGAAAGAGGCTGTTGTATGAGCCTGCGGCTGCTGGCCCGATCAGCTATAATTGCCTTTTGAGTCGAGCCATCGCAAAACCATGCAGTCTGCCCCCAATCTCTTCTCTTACCGCCCCTATTGGGCGAAACGTTTCGGTGTCGCTCCGGTGCTGCCCATGTCCCGGGAGGAGATGGATCAGTTGGGCTGGGACAGCTGCGATATCATCATTGTTAGTGGTGACGCCTATGTCGACCACCCCAGCTTCGGTATGGCACTGATCGGGCGTCTGCTGGAGACCCAGGGGTTTAGAGTCGGGATCATTGCTCAACCAGATTGGCGATCACCGGAGGCGTTCAGGGAGCTGGGAAGGCCCAATCTCTTCTTCGGCATCACAGCGGGCAACATGGATTCCATGGTCAATCGCTACACTGCTGATCGGCGTATCCGCTCCAATGATGCCTACACGCCAGACGGTGCCGGGGGTAAACGTCCTGACCGCTCAGTAGTGGTCTACTCGCAGCGGGCAAAAGAGGCATTCAAGGGTGTGCCGGTGGTTATTGGTGGTATCGAGGCCAGCCTGCGGCGCATCGCCCATTATGACTACTGGTCCGACAAGGTGCGCCGCTCAGTGCTGCCGGACTCGAAGGCAGATCTGCTGATCTATGGTAATGCGGAGCGGGCTATTGTCGCGCTGGCTCACCGTCTTGCGGCCGGGGAGAAGGTTAGCGAGATCACCGATCTGCGCGGTACTGCCTTTATGTCTCGGTGCGTGCCGGAAGGGTGGTTGGAGATTGACTCCAGTGAGTTGGATCAGCCGGGTAGGGTGGAGTCCAGGCCGGACCCCTACCAAGAGAATTCTGCGTGCAGTGATACTCAGCGTGACACCGGGGACATAGGTTTTCATCAGCGATCCAAAGCGGAAAATCGCTCGAAATGCGTTGTGCGCCTTCCCTCCCATGACCAGGTGAGCGATGATCCCGTGCTCTATGCCCACGCCTCTAGAGTGTTTCACCTGGAGACCAACCCGGGCAACGCCCGTACTTTGGTGCAGCGCCATGGTAAACGGGATGTCTGGCTCAACCCTCCACCGATCCCTCTGGAGACGGAGGAGCTGGACCGGCTCTATGAGTTGCCCTATACCCGCCGACCACATCCCGCCTATGGCAAGGCGAAAAATCCTGCATGGGAGATGATCCGCTTCTCTATTCCGATCATGCGCGGTTGTTTTGGCGGCTGCACCTTCTGTTCGATTACTGAGCACGAGGGGAGAATCATTCAGAGCCGCTCCGAGGCATCGGTGCTGCACGAAATCGAAACACTGCGTGATAGCGCTCCCGATTTCACCGGTATTATTTCTGACCTTGGTGGGCCGACATCGAATATGTATCGGATGCGCTGTAGAGACGAGCGTGTTGAATCCTCCTGTCGCCGCCTCTCCTGTGTTTTTCCCGATATCTGTAACTATATGGATACCGATCACAAGGCGCTGACTCAGCTCTACCGTCATGCCAGGGCGCTCAAAGGTGTTAAGCGGGTCTTTATCGCCTCCGGTCTGCGTTACGACCTGGCGGTAAGAGATCCTGAATATATCAAAGAGCTGGTGACTCATCATGTAGGGGGCTATCTGAAAATCGCCCCGGAGCATACTGAGAGCGGTCCTCTTGAGATGATGATGAAACCGGGCATCGGCACCTATGACCGCTTCAAACAGCTATTTGAGAAGTATTCGAAAGAGGCGGGGAAAGAGCAGTACCTGATTCCCTACTTTATTGCTGCCCACCCCGGCACCACTGATCGGGATATGCTCAATCTGGCGCTGTGGCTCAAGGAGAATGGTTTCCGCCCGGACCAAGTGCAGGCATTTCTGCCTACCCCCCTGGCCATCGCCTCGGCGATGTATCACACCGGTCGCAACCCCCTGCGTAAGATAAGGCGCGGCAAAGAGAGCGTCGCCGTCCCCCGTGGTACACGGCAGCGGCGACTGCACAAGGCGTTTCTCCGTTATCATGATGCCGAAAACTGGCCGCTGCTGCGGGAAGCGTTGAAAGCTATGGGGCGGGCTGATCTGATTGGCAATGGCAAGCGCCATCTGGTTCCCGCTTGGCAACCGGCCGGAACGGCCAAGGATTACCAAGAAAAGGGGGGGGCTACTAAGCCGCTAAAACGTCAGGCTAAAAGTGGTGCTGGGGTTGTCAGGAAAACCGGCAAAAAAAAGACAAAGAGAAAGCCGTCTCGGCATCGTTAATCAAGCCACTCCAGTAGATAGAAAAGTCTTAAACCCTCCGATGAACGGGAGGGGCCGACCACGCTAGCGGGATACTTCGCGCAGTCACTATCTGCATTGTCCACCGCTTCTTCTCTGGAGGCGGCAATCTCAACACAGTGTTTAGGGAATCCTTTTGCGGGCTCTATTCTTGGTGTAGACAACCGCATATTGCCGTTGCACCAAATTGCTGTCGGGATCGTTGGGGATCATCGGCATAGTAGGTGGTACCTAATCAATCCTGATAAAGTGAAAGTAGTTGAAGTGTTGCTGAGCTCCCCATGGAGTTTGGTGAAGTTCGCTAACACACTCCAGTAGTTGGTAGCGGTTGCTTAGCGTCCGCTGGATGCTGTTGCTGTCGTACTGCACAATATCCAGCCCACTGCACTTTTTTGGCCCATCGGGTGAGAAGGCGGCGATGATCAGGTGACCGCCGATGACCAAATACTGCTCCGTATGCTTCAGGTAGGCTGTGCGCTCTTCGGGGGTGGTGAGAAAATGGAAGACTGCACGGTCGTGCCACAGGCTGACGGGTTGCTCAAGAGTGAAATCAGTAACGTCATTTACCAGCCAGTTGACCTCTTCTGCACCTATACCGAGTCGTGCTTGGGTTGTTTCCAGGGCGGTAGCAGAGATGTCCAGTACACTGAGGTTGTGGAAGCCTTGGGCAAGTAGTGCATCGATCAGCCGAGAGGCGCCTCCGCCTATATCGATGATGCCGTCATCGGGCCCTAGGTTAGCACTCATTATCATTTCAAGAGAGAGTCGTGGAGAGGGTTGAAACCAACCGACCTGATCATCCGATTTTGACCGATAGACATTTTCCCAGTGTGCTTTTCGTTTGCTGGTCATAGCTTAGTGCTCTTCTGAGTAACTTCTCAAAAAGTCCGTGCCATAGGGGTGCAGTAACACCTTTTCAGGAGACGCGTGAATACATCCTGCTGCTGTACGTTCTGAAAAGGCATCACTGCACCCCATCTGAAAGTTTATCCATCTGCACTGGGTTATTGAGAAGTTACT
>JBEVXV010000108.1:0-6537 GCA_040505915.1 Sedimenticola sp.
CCGAACCAAAAATATTTATCCTTAATTCGATGGCGGGTTCTATCCATACCCTGATGACCCGCGGATGGTAAATCATGATACGCACTCATGATGCGCTGTTGCATACTTTTAGGTACCACAACAAGGATTTTCCCATCAGCTGTTCTTCGTTTTAGGATGCCTAAATCTAAGATAAACATTTCTTTATTTATCCAGAGATACTTGGCAGTTGGACTGGAACTATATAGTGCAGCTTCCGTGGGTATCAGCTTCTTTTCTAGCCACGCTAGAATTATATCCAAATCAGGATCATCTCTTTGTTCCGTGCTTATATTTGGTTCAGGATTTGCATCCTGGAATGATATCTTGTAAATCTTGCAACCATCATTCTGACTGATGTACATGCCATCACTCTGACTAACAATATCCAGATGTTGCAACGTAACCGGATGAGCTCCACTTTCTTGAATCAAGGGCTCTGTACCACTAGAACTTGAGGCATTCATTTCTCTGGCTGCCTCTTGTAAAACTGAGCAAGCCTCTGCAATGCGATGTGCTTCTGATTGGATACTACCTAGTTCGCCTGACGCATCAGAACTCTCTAGCCGCATCACTTTCCGGTTTTTGGAATTCGGAAGTGGAACCACATCATCTACTTCCGATACAAATTCTGACCAGTTGCTATGAGCTTTCGCACAGTACTTGCATCCGTTACAAGGCAATTGCTCCAGCTCATCTCCTAGCTTGTAGTTCTTACACCCTAGGGGGTCATCCGGTCTCCGAGATAGTGCATCAGCATTGCCGTGCTGTTTCCCAGGTCTATGTTTGATGACTAAATCATACTGGCTGAGTTCCTCCATCCACCGTGCTAACTGACCCTGAGGCGCCTTAAACTTGAGCAGCCAAGTTAGGCTGTTGTGATCTGTTCGTATCACAAATTTTCTCCCCAGGAGATAGTGTCTAAATTGCCTTGTAAAGCGGACAACTGCCAGCAGCTCCTTCCTGGTGGTACAGTACCGTCTTTGCTCTGATGTGAGTGACAAGCTTCCATATGTAATCACTCTCTCAACCCCCTCTTGAACTTGCAGCAATTCAGCTCCTATGGCCCAATTTGAAGCATCGGTGTCCAAGATGAATGGATCTGTGCTATTTGGAAGTGCCAGAATAGGTGCAGTAGTTAACACACTCTTGATATTCTCAAATGCAACCTGTTGCTCCTCTCCCCACTCAAATTTCTTTTTGCCAGTAATCTCATACAGGGGCACTGCTAGTTCAGCCAAGTTCTTCAGGAACATTCGGTGGTAATTCACCAACCCTAGAAACTGTTCAACCTCTTTTGTACATGTGGGAGGTCGCCAGTCAGTAACCGTTTTGATGTGACCATCACTTAACTCGAGGCCATTCTGACCAACTATGCGGCCTAAAAATTCCACTTTCTTCTGGAAAAGCATACACTTTTTTGGTTTGAACTTCAGGCCAAATTCCCTGAATCTTAGGAATACATCTCTCAGGTTCTGGATGTGATCCGCAAAATTCTTTCCCAAAACTAAAATGTCATCCAAAAATGCCAACAGAGTTTTCCAATTTAGACCCCTCAGCACTAAGTTCATTATTCGACAGTATGTGGCAGGGGCATTGCATAGCCCAAAGCCCATACGGATAAACTCAAACAATCCAAACTTAGTCGCGAAAGCGGTTTTCTTTCGATCTGACGGTCTTATCCTGATCTGCCAGTAAGCGGAATTTGCATCCAATTTGGAGAACAGCACGTTCTCACTTAGAGTGTCGATACATTCCTCTATTAAGGGTAAAGGGAATACATCTTTGACAGTCACGGAGTTTAACCCCCGGTAGTCAACACACCATCGAACGGTACCATCCCGCTTACGTACTAACACTGGTGATGCTGCCCAATCGGATGTTGAAGGCTGAATTACTTGCGCTTTCAACATCTTTCCAAGATTAGCAGTTTCTTCATCTGCAAAACAAATAGGAGTTCTTCTCATTTTTTGTTTTATTGGTCTCGCATCACCTGTTTCTATGTTATGTTCGATGGCAGTAAAGTTACCTAGGTCATAATCGTTAATTGCAAAAACATCTTGATATTCCACGAGTAACTTTGCTAACTGTTTGTGCTCGGTGTCATCTAAGTGCTCTTTAGATCGTTCTACTAAATCTTGCAAGTGTTCAGGAACTTGTTCATTAGTAGTATGATCATTTGATGTCACCCGACAAATATTTGCATTTTCACTGTTTACATTATCTTCAGCCTCCATAATTACCACCCCCTCGTATGCTTTACCTACCACCTGTCTGCGTTTTAGAACAACATTTCTATCTGAAGGGTTAACAACACAAAGTTTTATTGCAGGGCCCAGATGAACTGACCGGGCTACCAATGCCTGTAAATTGGTCTTAGGTTCAACCATACACTGTGTTAATCTAGACTTGGTGGAACATTTAACAAGTTTCACTGTATTTGGTGGGATAACAGTTTTACTATCTACAGTTACTTTAGCAATCCTAGTTTTATTAGAGTTAGTCATTGACATTTGTATTATTTCGTTTGGAAGCTGTAATACTGCCTGTGGCAAATTTATATTGACCTGATGTTTCTGTAGGAAGTCTAAACCGAGTAACATCTCATCTTCTATCGGTGCAACATAGACCTTTTCAAAATATTGCACCCTTCCCAGTTTTAACTTCACTGGACCAATAATGGCACCTGGTAGTTTCATTTGCCTGCCAGCAGTATTTAGAGAAATATTCTTTATCACTGGTGGTTTCTCTCTAAATTTGTGATACACTTGATCTGATATTAGAGTGACCTGCGCCGCCGTATCTACTACTGCTTCAAGATTGATTCCCTCCACACAGACTGGAACCTTAAGCATTGATGATGAACGAAGCTGATTGATGGTAATATCTTCCTCGCCATCATTGTCCTTGATACTAGCGGGCAGAATCCCAATATCTCCATGTTGTGGACCCTCTAAAAATAGATCACTTATGTTTTGGATGATATCATTAATTTCACAATCATGAACATTAGAATCATCACTGTTTTCTGCATTGATGTCTGCTATATCAAGGCCTATAGAACCTTGGGTCGAATCTAGGCCTACTGACCCGACCCCCCTTCGTTTAAATCGTCGCTATCAGACCCGGAGTCTTCAGAGACCATAGCGACCTTTTTTGATTTTAAATTTTTCTCTGGGCATTCATTACTATAGTGACCGTAAGCATGACAGGAATAGCATTGCACCTTAGATTTATCTATCCTAGAAGGTGATCTTGTCCTTTGGACTATTTTTGTTAGGTTTGCTACTTCTTTTGTTATCCATTCAATTCCATTTTCTATATTTCCTACTTTAGTTTCAATTTTTTCTACCCTTGTTTCAAGATTTTTATTAGAATCATCAAAACGCACGACTTTTTTGGCTGCGTCAGATGTATTTGGTTTTGAGCCTTTTGCATATTTTTGTGGGAACGATGCTTTGGCTACGCTCAATGGCTCATCGTCAGAAGATTCCGATGACTCATTAGAATCATCATATCGGTATCTCATTGCTCGGATGGATCTCGCATCACGCTTTGGCTTCCCGTACATTATACTGTCTGTATGCTGATACCATCGAATTTTATCGATAGCATCCTCCATTGTCGCGGGCCTAAGGTTAATTGTATAATGCCCCGCCGCTTTATCCAAGCAACCCTCACAAAATTTGAAGATTGCATGATTAAATATTTGTCTATCAGACAGATCGGGATAAGCCCGAGTAGCCATAGTTAGGATTCTGTCGGCCCATTCAATCAACGATTCTTTCTCAGATTGCTTCGCATAAGTGAAATAGACCTGGGATGTCTCGGGTAGTTCCTTAACATCAAATCTCAATTCCATTTTTCGCAAAATCTCAATGTAATCGATGTCTGGGTCTCTTTCCACTAATCGCGAATAATATTCGCTGGCTTTACCATTAAAACACCAGCATAAATTATTTTTACGCTCTCTGGTTGACCACCGTTGGCCCTCCGCAAAAGTCGCGAATTTAGTGTTAAATGCTTTCCAGCTTCCCCTACCATCAAACGAAATGGATTTTGGCATTGAAGCCGAAAATCTCGCCTTAGGTGCCTCCTGTGCTAACGCATCATTCCTATTTCTACGGCTAGGAGATGCATCATATAGACGGCCACCACCTCCCATCCTCATATTGGGGGGTGCATCATATAGATGCCCACCCCCTATTGACCTCCTGTCTGGGGGTGCATTATATTGACGACCACCACTACCACCTACCATCCTCATATTGGGGGGTGCATCATATAGATGCCCACCCCCTATTGACCTACTTTCTGGGGGTGCATTATATTGGGAATCATGATTCCGGGTCTCGTGAGAAAAGTAATTGGGCGAATAATCACGATCAGATTTAATCATGGTGTTAGGATTTCGCCTTGAGGTATTCCTATACATTTTGGAGTTTCCATGACTATCATTGAGATAATCCTGGTCACTCTCGTAATCATCAGACGCTGAACGAGTAGGGGAATCAGATCCTACTCGCATTCCATAAAATTGTTCTGGTGAGCTACGACTGGAATACCTATTTCTACTCCGCCTGCTTGAACGTTGAAGTGAACGGGACAACGCATGCTTAGGTGGAACATTATCACGGTTGGAAATTACTTTCAAAACATCTGAGATAACGTCCCTACCTTCACCATCATTTTTTCTGGGATCACCGCTTACCTTCCCACCTGCGGTAGTATCGTCAACTTCACCGTCTTCTTCACACTCATCAGGAAAAATAAACGGCTCAAAATTCAACGAATGCTCTATTAATTGTTCCGCATTTCGGATATTCAAAGCTAAGAACATCTCCGCGGTGATATTGCCCGTCCCTCGCATTCTCTCTATACGGTCTGCTTTTTTGGGACCAATACCGGGCAACATCATAAGTTCGCGTGCTGAGCAGAGGTTAATTTTAACACGCCTTTCTGGTGGGCAAATATTCCCCATTCCATTTCCAGCCATCATTATGTGTGAGAATGACGCAGCTGAATCTTGTGGTAGCCAGACCACTAATACAATTGAACATAAAAAATAATATTGTATAGTGTTCAAAATATATTTCAATTTTAGTGTGTATCACATCGTTTATAGTGGTTAGAAACTTGCAAAGAAAACAGCAGTATGTAAATTTTACAACCTTCAATTTAGTTAATATGTTAATTATGCAAATAAAATAGTTAAAAAGAGGTAATGCAAAGAGAAATGTGACCCACCTATTGTTTAATAAACGTGGGATTCCAGATAAACTCTGTCTCCTGTTGTAGGCTAGTAGCAATGATGTCAATAAAATTTCTAAAATAGAAAGAAAAAGATTAATCTGGAAAACATGCCTACAAGAATAACGTTACAAACTGATATTTACTAAGTACTTATTTGACAAATTGTTAATTTTACAAATTTATGTTCAGGAAAATAGTGACGATGTGTGTTTATCATTCATGAATATATTTATTTACTTTCTAAAAGCTGATAAATAGAGTACACACTTTTTGATGACGTCACCTTCGGAGGTGCACAAAATGGCGGAAAAATTACAAAAATTCCGGGAAAAATTGAAGTTCTTGAAAACCGAAACAAAATAATAATTAGGTTATTAAATCAAAATATAATTTCTTGGATTTCCAATATAAAATGTTTGTGGTCGATAATAAGGCCTGCCAAAAGTGGATAACAACGCTGTGGTACACGAGGCAACCTTACCTCGGAAATCCAACACAGGTCGATATCACAAATAACAGGAATTATCCCAAATTAGCGACTTAGATTCGTGCCGCCGACGCCATTATTGTATTTACGTGGTTATAGTGAGATAATATGGCCACACAACTTACGTAGAGCACCGATGGAGGTAGATGCATCTCAACATTCGTTTGCTCGACGTTCGTCTTTGTGTAGTTCCGGATATCATCTGCCGAGGGGAGCCGAATATCTCCACTTCCGCTTATAGGCGTAACGGACGTTTATTGCCGTAAAGGGTGAAATGGATACGCCCTCTGGGTGCCGCATTCAGCGGGCCTCAACAAATACCACACTCTCCCCCGTTTTATGAACGGCCGCGGGCATCTCTAATGAGGATGCTCCAGCAATTCACGTGGAGAATGTAGATTAAATATTGAAAATATAGTCGAGAGATAGATATATATCTATCATGCTGGTAAATGGATGTCCATGTGTGGGGAATATCATCGAGAGATAGAAATGTATCTATCATACAGTAAATGGATATCCCGGTATTGAGAATATCATCGAGAGATAGGAATTTATCTATCATACAGTAACTGGATATTCAGAGGACCATACCTACGTATCGGCGCATGAATACTATCCTCTGTATGCCTGTATTCACCGCCAATTGTCCCGGCCTTACGCGCGGAGGCCATATAGGCCCCACCCGTTATTGGTGGTTGCCTCCGCGATAATGCGGAACGGTTCCCTACGGATGCTGGCCACTGCATTGGCTACATCACCAGTATACGCCGGCGTAG
>JBEVXV010000109.1:0-4382 GCA_040505915.1 Sedimenticola sp.
GAGTATTGATTACCATTGTACTTGTTGGCCCTAACTTTAGATTAATATGTTAACCCTTTGAACCCTACAACCCGCTTTGGAGGCTTTGGTAATCGGTGTAGATCCAGATGAGCAGGCTCGTAACGAACCGTCTCATCAAGAGCTGCACTGTTTTCAACCATATTTGTGATGTTATGACCCCCGTTTCGAAGAGCCGGTGTCATATAGTGTTGGGACCGTCCACGCGTGCGTGTGTCCGTCCGTCCGTGCGTATGTCCGTGCATTAAGAAGTTCAAATCAGCGGCAGGGGTCATCTGTGGTCCAATGGGCCACATTTCTGTGTTCACATTAGAACACCTCTATATTATGAATGTGCTTGTCTGAATTACAGGAATTTTGGCTAATAACATACACATATACATGTACACATGAATCATTGATGATCATGACACCAATGCCATATAATTTTCATTCTGTTTTCAGATCTGACTCAGACACAGCAACAATAAAACTGTCGCCCACGGCTGTGAAAGTCGAAGTTCAAGAGCCAATGACTGACAGATGCAAGGAACAAGATCTTTACATGGGAGATAGTACTGTGCCTATATATCAAAGAGGACTGAAGAATGGAATTCCAACAAAGGACATTCTTCATACTATGCTTACAATTAACAACGAAGCTCCTAATGTATGTTCACATATTCCAATTGGTGTCAACCAGAATGCAATTTTCATAATTAATACGGACAAACTGGGTCATCCCAAAGATATACTGGCGGATGGGTGTGGAACCTGGAATCAAACATGTACCAAAAACAAATATTTCTTTAGAAACAACACAAACTATGTTGAAATTCCACAAAGCGGATACGGAACGGACGGTTTAATCAAAGTAAAACGCATGTCATACAGGCATTCTACATCCCCTGATTTACATTGTGTGATTATATACATTACATTGCACAGTGGAGTTGGAGTTGCAGAATATGGACACAATATTGCATTGCTACAATATTTCTATGAAATACATTTCTATGAAATGGAAGAGCATAGTGTACAGGTACCTGCACATAAAAGTTCGAAAACTGGTCTACCATTTCATAGAACATTTGAATCAACGAAGATAGCTATAAAGTCAACTATATCTGGAAACCAAAAATCTTCACCATGTGACATAGTCCACAACATTCTCGACAAAAAAGGTGGACTTGAAAATATTCGTGCTCCAGGAGAACATGTAAGAAGCCGTCGACAAGTGTCAGACTATGTGTACTTATCAAAACCCGAAGCATCGGATCCATTGGCAGAAGTAATGGAACTTTGCAAGGTACAATCATTACATCCCAGTACAGCGTATGTGCGAGAAGTGACTGGGTCACCAGAGATGTCAATTTTCATGGCCACAGACCAACAACTTTTAGATGTTAAAAGGTTTTGTACCAACCCAAAATATTTTTGCGTACTTGGCGTGGATGCCACATTTAACATTGGCGACTATTATCTCACATTAACAACATTTCGAAATTTAATGTTATCAACAAAAAAAGGTATATCTCCAGTTTTCCTTGGACCAGCTCTAATCCACCAGCGCCGATTATTTGACAGCTATTTTAGCTTGCCTTCAACTATGCTGAAATATTGTCCTGACCTTCAAAGACTTATTGTTTATGGCAGTGATGGGGAGAAGAATATTACAGATTCATTTGACACATGTTTTCCATTTTCCAAACATCTATTATGTGATATTCACATGAAGGATAACATTGTTAAAAAGCTCACCGACTTACACATTGTTGGGGACCCAGCCACTAGTTATATGAGCGATATATTTGAAAACAAATTGGGTCATTAAAACAACGTGGACTTGTTGATTCTGAATCGCCACAGGATTTTGATAGGAACCTTGAAAATCTCAAGGATGACTGGATTCGGAGACATGATCATGGAGAAGAATTTCTATCGTATTTTCAAACACACAAAGTGGATCTCATAAAAAATTCGATGCTGGCGGACATAAGAGAAATGGCTGGGTTGGGGTACCCGCCAAAAATGTACACTCAAAATGCAAATGAATGCATAAATAGTGTCATTAAACGGGGATTAAAATGGACAAAATTGAATCCAAAGGAGGCAGTTGACCACTTACATCACATAGTCAGACGGCAGTACGAAGAATCCAAATTGTGCATGATTGGTAGAGGCGAATTTAGACTGTTGCCGCTATATATGAGGACATGGGAATTAATGAATCAAAATATTACAATATGACAAAGTTCCAAAAGTCTGCAGCAGAAAGGAAGTTTTTTACTGCAGCAGTAAAGGCAGATGAGGTGCCAAGAGAAAACGGAAGTATGTGCAATGACCAAGCATTGTTGAGTAACAAATTGTCTGTTTCTCCGGAGGAAAGTAGAATTGCACATATACCATTTCATTCTGTATGTGACATGTTTGAAAAAGCCGGGAACATTCTTTCAGCAGAAGGTGAAATTGTCAAAGCGCCCACATCTAGTCAAAACTCAAGTTATTATGTGGCAAGTACAAGCAATCCAGAAACACCACATTCTGTGCGTATTATAGGAAACAATAGTCAGTTTGCTTGTGATAAAAACTGTGTGAGATGGTTAACATATAAAATATGTTCACATGTATTAGCAGTTGCTGATAAAGTTGGTGATCTTAAAAAGTTTTTAACCTGGTTTTGTAAGGCACAAAGAGCCCCAAATCTTACAGCCCTGTCCAATGCACACCTGCCTTCCAACAGAGGGAAGAAAGCAACAAAGTCTACTCAAAAAAGAAAAGGTGGCGATCCCAACAAACCACGATCAGAGGTATTGGGATACATTGAAAGGCCTACAGCTGGCAGTTCTATTGCTAGTATAAAACCTGCCCTACCAGATCCCGCATCCGGAACATACATTGTAACTTTACTCAAATATTGCCATGAGAAGACAAGCATCTGCTTTGTGTAAAGGAAAATTTAAAGACAATAATGAGTATCCTCGAGAGCCTGGTGATCTGGTAATTGTTACAAAGGGGCAAAGAGAATATATGAAAGACGGTGAAAAGAAATATTCTAAACTTTGCAATATATACTTCCATTTCAATGACAAATGTGTCAGGAAATATGATTCATTTTTTCTACCATGTTTAGCAAGAGTACATGATGATGTGCAACCTCACCTCAGTGACTTGCACAAACAGTTGCTGGAAAATGCTAAAGTGCAATTGTGAGTGTTCCGTAAAGCTAGCCATGCACCGTTGATGTTTCACCACAATGGTGTTAGATCCGCTTTCCATGACACTACCTTTTACTGTGGGTATTTTCTACGGAACTACTTTTAGTTGGCAGGCAAAAAACACGATCCTGCACAAATATACTAGGATGGTGTCTCTTATTATTTCCCATGGTCCTTTATTCATTTGATGTGTGCGACAAAAAATTTAACATAATACAAAAAATTACTCGGCCTAAAATTGCGTAACTACACTTATCATCGCACATAGTCGGCTCGCTAAAAGTAGCGCCGTAGAAAATACACACAGTAACAAGTAGCGTCATGGATAGCACCCATTGCATGTACAATGTTCAGTGTTATGCCACCATGCACCTGTAGTGATACTAAAGTACAATTGAGACAAGTTTTTATGACCCCGGTCTCGAAGAGCCGGTGTCTATTTGTTCTATTAATCAGATAACTGTAACAACCATGTTGTATACTGACCATTATTAGGTCCCCTGCTGCAGAACTGATATATCCAATTGTTTTGAAACAGGGTCAGTATACAACATGGTTGTTAGAGTTATCTGAACATAACAAATGGTATACATGTACCAATCATACTATATGCCAACAATCATGTACTAAACCGCAAAATCTCTATAATCAAATTATAATACAAGTTACAAATAGTCATGTATTGGCATGATATTGGCATGACATTTTATTTCATTCAGGAAACACCTTAACCAATGTGTAATGTTATATTGTCTGTTCACGTTGAACTGTCACACTTACCTCTGATTTACATATATTATTTTCGACACTTCTTTTAGCATCGAGGTAAATTCTTGTATGAACTATGAACTATCGGTCATATATGCAGAGTCGATTGCATAACACCATTGATGGACATAATGTAACAACAATCCCTATCTGTGAAATAGATCACAACCTCATACATTTTTCAGATCAGAAGTAAGTATGACAGTTCAACATGAGCAGACAACACTGTTGTAGATTTCTCACTGACATTTGTCACATATACAAAAACAAATGTTTGAAGTACTAGTACTATCCTGGTCGAAGTGGTCGAAAAATATAAATGATGTGTATTTCATGAAACTTGTTAGACTCATTTCACTATGTTTTAAATGTGTACACATCATGTTGCCATGCATGTTT
>JBEVXV010000110.1:0-3190 GCA_040505915.1 Sedimenticola sp.
TTAGAAGCCCTCAAAGAGATGGACGGTTGGGCTTTGGTATCTGAATGGGCCGTTAAGGTGGGTGACCTCTATCCAGTGATACTTTAAAAAGCCAATGAAGAGGCCAGAAACCGGGCTAATGAAATAACAGGATTACAGGAGATTGCAGCACGGATCAGCTGTAATATAGCCCGCAGAGCTTATTTTTAACATATTGAAAAATGAATAACATTTCTCGTGAAAACAGCAGTAACCAAATGAAACAATCAAAAATTAGCATTGGCTTGTGTAACCCTAAAAGCCCGGAGAACGTCGCCTCGGTGATGCGTGCTGCCGGTAACTTTCGGGTCGACTCGGTTTTTTATACCGGACGGCGTTATCCCCGTGCCGTTGAGCTTAATCCAGATATACCGAGGATGAGTCGAAGTGTAAGCTTGGGAGTTCCTCTATCTGGCGTAAGCTGCCTTTTAGATGAAGCAGAAGTGAATATGGAGATTGTGTGCGTTGAGTTCGCTGAGAATGCGACTCCCTTGCCTGAGTTTCAACACCCGGACAACGCCTTTTATGTTTTTGGCCCAGAAGATGGAACGATTAGCCAGGAGGTGATAGATAGGGCCGATGCGGTTGTCTATGTGCCTACCGTAGGCTGTATGAATCTTGCTGCGACAGTTAATGTTGTGCTTTACGACAGGCTGATTAAATCATCTAATAAGTTTGAAGGTAACGAGCTGATCTGCAAAAGCAGGGACAGAAATAACAACATAAAGGTCGGGGGATCTTTGAAGAAAAAATACGCTGTAATTGGGGCCGATGAATAGTCACCTTCGGTTTATAGTCAGTCACTTCCGGAGATTGACCCTCCACTGCCCGAAACTACACCTACGAGAGAACTAAAAATGCAACTTACTGAACAACCCCTCACCCAACCTGAAATGGATGAGCTAGACAATTTTCTGTTCTATCGTGGCCAGGCTGACGGGGAGAGCACCGATGAAAATAATTTAGATGAGGGGGTTCTTAATATTGCCGAGCTGGATGGCTTTTTTGCGGCGATTGTCAGTGGCCCGGAGATGATTGTCCCATCTACATGGCTACCCGCAATATGGGGCGATGTGGAGCCCGAGTGGGAATCACCAAAGGAGTTTGAGCGGATCTTTCAGTTGATGACGCGCCATATGAACGGTGTGATCACGACATTGGTAGAGGCAAGCTACGAGTTTGAGCCCATATTTTGGGAGCGAGAGTCTGAGGACTCGAAGGACATTATTGTCGATGAGTGGTGTGTAGGCTACATGAGAGGTGTTGGTTTGCTGGGGCAACGCTGGTACCTGGCGGGCGAAGAGATGGAGAATCTTCTGATGCCGATCACCCTGTTTGCTGACGAGGCGGGGTGGTCGATCCTTGATACGCTTACCGATGAGGAGGTGGTAGATATGCAACAGGCGATCCCCGAAGCGGCCCAAGAGATCTATAATTACTGGCTACCACTGCGAAAAAATCAGGGGCAGGGGAAAGCTATCGTTAATGAGATTCCCAGGGTAGGGCGCAACGATCCCTGTCCTTGCGGTAGTGGTAAAAAGTTTAAGAAGTGCTGTCTGCATTGAACCTTATGAAGCGTGGGGCTGTCCAGAACGTTGAATAGTTACGGTAAAAATCGATAACGGATTGAATTCATTTGATCATGGCTGTGCCGTGTTCACCGCGGTGGGGGTGCCGCTTCTACAGGGAGTGACCTCTACTTCCGCTCTGTATCGGTAGGGCTAGGAGCACCGCCTCGAAGCAATATCCAGCCAATGTTAGTACCATATGGATAGATTGGGACTAAACTCACTGTCGTGGGTGCCCCATGCAATTAATCACTCTTCTTATCCGCTACACTGTTGGATCCTAACTAAAGCTTCAAAAATGCCTATGTCCAAAAATGCAATCAATAGCCCTCGCATTACCTGCCTGGTGACCACACTCGTGCTGCTCCTGCTTCCGTTTATCGCTATGGCTGAGGCTGAAGTTTCTATTGCAGATAACACAGCCGCTACGCTGAAGTCATTTATCGAACTTAAGGGAAATCTACGGCGGGATATTAAGGCGCTGAATAAGCGGTTGCAGGCCGCCCAGTCCGATGCGGAGAAGCGGGGGTTAAAGCAGCAGTTGGAGCAGCGTGAAGCTGACCTGCAGGCCACTACACGCAACTTTGAGGATATAGCGGCTGGGGTTGATATATCAAGTCTGCGCAAGGAGGAGATACAGGTATTCGATTTTCAAAAGGAGGTGCTTGGTCTGCTGAAACCGGCACTGGATGAGATGAAGTCGATGACTGCCCATGTACGGCAGAAGTCAGAGTTGAAGGAGAAGATTAACTATTTCGGTAGGCGCTTGCCGGTGATCGAACAGGCCATTGCCAATACCAATAAACTTCAAGAGGGGGGGCAGGATAAGGCATTGGTCAGTTCTTTGAAGGAGACGGCTGCTGCCTGGGGAAAGCAACAAGCCTTTATGCAGAGCGAGCTGCAGGCAGCTCAGCTGCAACTGGATAAGTTGGTGGCCTCAGAGACCTCTATCTCCGAGGCATCTCAGAGTTATCTCAAATCTTTTTTCCAGAAGCGGGGGCTCTATCTCACCACCGCCCTGTTGACGATATTTGGCATCATTTTGTTGTCACGTCTCAGCCACTCAGTAATGCATCGTTATCTACCGAGTTTTCGTAAAGTACACCGTAGTTTTCGCATCCGCCTGATAGAGTTAGTTCATCGCATTCTCACCATTCTGCTGATGATTATCGGGCCGATGGTGGTTTTCTATGTAGTGGAAGACTGGATGCTCTTCAGTCTCGGCATTCTGCTGTTGATCGGCATCGCCTGGACCTTGCGGCAGGCCCTGCCCCGTTACTGGAAGCAGATTCAGCTGTTTCTCAATATAGGGTCGGTACGAGAGGGCGAGCGCATCTTTCTGGAGGGGCTGCCCTGGCAGGTTCAGCAGATCAATGTTTATAGCATTTTGGTGAATCCGGCAGCGGAGATCAGCCAACGGGTGCCTATCGATAATCTGGTGGGGCTTAAGTCCCGCCCTTATTCGGATGATGAGCCCTGGTTTCCCTGTCGCAAGGGTGACTGGGTCATTCTTAACGATGGGGTGCGCGGTAAGGTGATCGGTACCTCCCCCGAGATGGTGCAGTTGGTAGCGCGTGGAGGCGCTCTGGTGACCTATCTGATGG
>JBEVXV010000111.1:0-5606 GCA_040505915.1 Sedimenticola sp.
ACAGACTGTCAAGACCTACACGGATTACAGTAGCATTTAAATTTATGGTTATACCCATCATTTATTGATTATCAATATATCCATGCCTAAGCATGAAAATTTGTCACTGCATGAGAAATCTGGGAAGATATGCTATTTTGATTGGCTGTATGTATCTGTGAATGCCGACTGTGACATCTGCATAGTTTGCTGGGCTAACCGTGCCTGCTCCTGGTGTACAGCTAGCATGGATGTGCTAAAGCATTGATATTCAGTAACGGGTTCAGCTGACATATGCTGACTCTTCGTATATTTAGCAGATTTGGGCTCGTGAAAAGGATTACGATGCTTCCCCTTGGTTTTCCTTAATGATCGCCTTACTGAAGTATGTTCATCATCTGAAGAATCTGTTGTAGTGTCTAAATGTGCCTTCTTATTTCCTGCTACTTTACTGCGTCCACTTTTCCTCCCAGAAGTAATTCTGTCTGACACCAGGTAACGTGTTTGCTCCGCTGTTACAGAATGCTCACTATCTCTGTCCTGTCCATCAGAATTACTCAACTCTGAGCCAAGTACATTATCTACTATTTCTGACGAATCACTGTCACCCTTCCCTGCTTGGTGCAACCTTCCCTTCTGCTGTGAATCAACCAGGTCCTTATCTGTTTCTGGCGACTCGGTGCCAACCTTCCCTGCTTTGTCCAAATTTTCACTCTGCTGAGAACCAACCATGTCCTTATCTGTTTCTGGAGACTCGGTGCCAACCTTCCCTGCTTTGTCCAAAGTATACAATCTGTTAGTTGTATCGTGTCCACCAACGGTATAGCATACACCGGACATAGAAGACGACTCAGATCCTGAAGAACCGTCCGTGACCAGATTGGTCAACCTGTTCTCACCCTCACCCCTACTTTTTGCATCAGTGCTGTCCTCAGCATGATGCAACTGAGAGACATCAGGATTGTCAGTAATAGGCAGTCTAGCTGACATATCGAAGAGCTCATTCCTACTGACAGTCTTTGTAGGACCAACACCATCAACCATCTGAATGATATAGACATTGTCCTGTAACTGATCAATGACTTTATAAGGTGTGGCATCCCAATTGTCCTGTATTTTAGCACGTCCCAACGGGTGGTTCTTAAGCAAAACCCTATTTCCAACAGGTATGGGGTGATTGTTCGCTGTCCTATTATAAAAAGCATTGCGTTCCCCACTCTTTTTCTCCAAACAGCGCTGTACCAACTCGTAACTGTCCTTCATCTTCTTCTGGTGTGTTCTGACCCACTCGTCAACAGTTGCGTCTTGCGTCGAATTTGGCTGTAATGACAGGATCATGTCAATTGGGAGTTTCGGCTCTCTGCCAAACATCAGGTAGAATGGTGACATACTAGTCGAGGAGTGAACTGTTGCATTGTAACAGTAAACAAGTTCTTGAAGATAATCAGGCCACCTCCTCTTTTTGTCTGCAGGTAGAGCTTTCAGCAAGTTGTGCATTGTCCTATTAAAGCGCTCACACTGACCATTACCTTGAGGGTGATACGGGGTAGTCCTGGACTTGACTACTCCGTACATGCCACACAACTCATTGACAACATTTCCCTCAAAATTTCGACCTTGGTCGCTATGTAACATGTCAGGTATGCCAAACTTATGGAACCATTCCTGAACAAGTACTTTAGCTACCGTTGTCGCTTTCTGATTCCTTGTTGGTACCGCAATAGTGTACTTGGTGAAAACGTCAGTCAAAACAAGGACATTCTCCCTTCCATCTGATGACTTTTCCAGCTGCGTAAAATCCATTGCCACTACTTCCAATGGCTTTGACGCTAGTATACTTCTGATTTTGGGCCTAACGCCCGGGACTGGGAGTTTAGAAACCATGCATCTGTCACACCGCTTGACCCACTGGCGAACAGAATCATCCATACCCATCCAATAGCATCTACTCCTTAACAGGGACACCCTGATGTCCAGCAGAATTATGAAGTGACTCGAGAACTTGGTCTTGCATGCTTCTAGGCATGACCAAGACTTTGGTCTCTTCCAAGGCAACAGTATGCCTTCGATACCACAAAAGCCCATCGTCCATCTGGAATTTGTCCCATTTTCTTAGCAACTTCCTTGCTCCCACTGGTTCCAGATCAATCTGTCTCTGAGTGGGCCGATGTCCACCTGTAACCCACCTTCTCACCGGTGGAAGAACTTCATCCTCAGACTGAGCCTGACGCAGGTTTGTGGGAGACATCGACGGAAATGTAGGAATTGAGGGAACCACATTCGGATTGTCAATTTCCATGGTTGATGTCCCAACATTGATGACAGTCTGTTTCTGGAAAGCGTCCTGTTCTAGGGCATTACGGACAGAAGTACTCTGAGTGACAGTCTCTAAAATGTCAGCCGTTTCATTGTCTTCGACCAACCCCACATCCAGACGGAAGTACCTACTCAAAGCATCAGCATTTGCGTTTGATTTACCGGACCTATATTTGATGGTGAAATTGAACTGAGCCAGTTGAGAAACCCACCTCATCTCGGTTGCATCAAGTTTGGCAGATTTGAGATAACTCAGCGGGTTGTTGTCCGTGAAGACAACAAATGAGCTGCCCAGCAGATAATCCCTGAACTTATCTGCAACAACCCATTTGAGAGCAAGTAGTTCGAGCTTCAAAGAGCTATACCTATCCATATTGCGCTCGGAAGGCCTCAGACTCCTTGATGCATATGCAATAACTACCTTTCTGCCATCTTGCTATTGGGAAAGTACACCGCCAAGGCCCTGAAAGCTGGCATCAGTCTCAACAATGAAAGATTTGGAAAAGTCAGGAAACCCCAATACTGGTGAAGTGACCAGCGCAGACTTTAGCCGCTCAAATGCTACAGAACATTCTGGAGTCCATCTACTCTGTATGGACTTCGTACCACCTGCAGCTTTGTGTTTCCGGCATCCTTTTCCGTCGACCTTCGTAAGAAGGCCATGCAATGGTGCAGCAATCTGAGAGAACCCTTTGACAAATCTACGATAGTAACTTGCTAAGCCTAGAAAGCTGCGAAGCTGACGTTCAGTCTGTGGCTCCTGCCAATCATGTATAACTTGAGTTTTCGCTGGATCTGCGGAGACGCCTTCCTCTGATACACGGTGACCTAAGAATGACACTTCTCTTTTGAAGAAATGGCATTTACTAACCTTCAATTTAAGACCATGATTGCGGAGTCTACTGAAGACAAAATCCAACCTCTGAACCTTTTCCTCCAAGGTTCGACCAAAAACCAGAACATCATCCAGATAGATAAGCAACAAGTCAAGGTTCACATCCGCTAAACAGGCCTCCATAAGTCGTTGAAAGGTTCCCGGACTGTTGCACAACCCCATTGGCATGCGCGTATATTCATATAGTCCACCAGTGCCGACACGGAAAGCAGTTTTGTGACGGTCGCTGCTATCAATTGGGACCTGATAAAACCCCTGAGCAAGGTCGATGGAACTGAAATACCTCGCCCCATGGAGAGCATCTAATGCTTCCTCTATTCGTGGCAGGGGGTAAGCATCTTTGACTGTTTTGTCATTTAAGCGACGATAATCAACGCAAAGCCGAAGAGATCCATCCTTTTTTCGTACAAGAACAACAGGAGCCGCGTATGGGCTGACACTTGGCCGAATTACATCTTGTCGCAAGAGTTTGTTAACTAAGTCTCGCACCTCTGGCATAAGATTTGGGGGTATACGTCTATATGGAAGGCGTATTGGGATTTCATCTACAGTAGGAATTTTGTGCGTCACCAAATCAGTGATGACAAGGTCATCATCATCTCGACAAAAACAGTCGCGATGTTTCAGAAATAAACTAGCCACCTGTTTCTCAATCTCGGGAGTAAAATCGGTAAGATCAATGTCAACCTTAAAGGGCAGATCCTCCATACGACTACAACTAACCTCGGACAAAACTTCATCAACAACCATTTTCTGCACTGTAACAACTATATCCGGACCCTCCGCCTCAACTGAACATTGTGGGACGCCATTTTCATGCACACAATCAACTTCAGTGGCAATTCCTAAATGCGACTTAGGCTCGAGCCAAATATCTTCTGGACCAATGTTTACAACACGGACAGGTACCCTACCCCTGATGACTTCAGCACATGTGTCAACCACTACTAAATTCCGTGGGAGAGAACCGGAAGGACCAGTCACAGCTTGAACAGCAACAATGTAACTATCCTTACTTTGGCGAGTTGTGCCATTAACAACAATCATAGATGACGAAGGAACTTTAATAGGCGACGCTCCAGGGACCCTTATAAAGCTAGCGCTGTGACGCTCAGGAGTAACAGACATCTCATATAGAGCTAGTATTTGCAACAACCCATCATGAGCACCCGCTTCCTCAGCCATAACAATGTCCTTGAGCAACTTGAATACGTTGCTCCCCAAAAGCCCAGGTACCCTCTGTTTACAAGCAGTCCCATGTGGGTCTGCTGGGTCCTCAACAACAAAAACACCAACCCCCTGCAACATGTGTGATGAAACAGTCATGTCGACCTCGGTGTACCCGATATATGGAACATTAAGGTGGTTTGCACCAGTGACCTTAATCCAATTAGTAACATCACGCAAAGTACTACTAGAAGGAAGGCTCTTATAGAAACTATGTGTAATTGTTGTTATTTGACTCCCTGTGTCGATCAAACATCTGACAGGCTGACCTGCTATCAGCACATCCATCTCTGGGCAAGAAGCTACGGCCTTGTCCATAATAGATTGACGCAAACTAGTACAATTATCTGTTGAGTCCTCGTCATTTACTTCCCCCACCGTTCGACTCTGCACGGTGGGAGCTGCTAGTTTAAAGATGGAGACTGTTCAGCATTTCGCTGTTCAGTAGCCTTTGGACACTCCCTCGCAAAGTGTCCTTCTTCGTTGCAATTGTAACATCGAAGCTGACCCCGTCCTTTACCAAATCCTCTATAGCCTCCTCGCCGCAGACCTCTATTGCCTCTATAGCCACCAGCCGACCACTGCTGGTTGGCAAAATGAGCCTGTTGCCCATTCAGTCGTTCAGTCAGATCATTAAGTTGTCTCTGCTGATTTTCGAGCAGTTCCTGTTGAGATTTTAAAAGTGACAACAGTTCGTCTGACTTCACTGCCTGTGCCTCAACTTGCACTGCTCCTTGCATGTGCGAAGTAACCTTCGCGGCGGGCACCAGTGTCTTCTCGTCCTCTGTCCACTTCAGAACTTCCCGTCTGAATGCGTGGAAAGGAGCAGAGGCATGGTCCAGAGAGAATCTCCTCATTTCTCTGCGCAACTGACGGTCGGCGACACCATCTATGAAGCGTTCCTTAAGCAGAAGATCTTTATCTCCCATAACACCTGTTGCCTTCTTCTGTATCCTATCAACTAATTTCATTAGTTGAAGGCTATATTCCTGCAAGGACTCTCCCTTAAGTTGGTCCCTTTGATAAAATGCCTGTTGCATTTGGGCCACCGAATCCGTATCCTGGAAGAGGTGATTCAGCATGGCAAATATTTTTTCTGGTGTATCCTTGCTGGTAGCTTCGCGTACTCGGACCTCATCCTTGGCTTGTCCTGATAAGTGGTCCAATAGGAACTGAATCCTTTCGTCCG
>JBEVXV010000112.1:0-1608 GCA_040505915.1 Sedimenticola sp.
TCCACCCCAAGCATTGAGCAGCAGCCGTTGCCCCTGGACCGCTTAGGTGAGTTTGGCCTGGAGCAGCCCATGGCCAAAGTGGCGTTCAACAATACCCGAATCAGCTTCGGCGGCACCCACCCCTACAACTACCGCCGCTATCTACGCATCAACAATACCTTGCACCTGATAAATGACCTCTTTCCCCATCATCTCCTTGCCCGGGCGGAGTCGTTCATCAGCCATGAACTGTTCACCCCGAAGCAGAAGATCAGAGAGATGAAAACTCCCGAGTGGCGACTGTTTAGGGGAGCTGACCAATCATGGCAACTGGATCCTCCAGATCCTGCCATCTCCAGTGACCACCTGACAGAGAAGATGGATCAGTGGCAACACACCTGGGTGGCAAGCGTTGAGGCACCGCCTAAAGAGGCCACGTCATCAGCGGTTGAAGTGTGGTTTAATGACCAGTCTCACCCGATCACCCTAGGCATTGTCCGGCAGAAGAGGGGGATCTTGCTGGTTTCCGCCGAGCTGGGACTCGCCTACCGGCTCCCCTCCGCCACCGAACTGCTGCAGATACCGACAGCAAAATAACCAGGAGCCTGTCTGAGAGATGCCTGAACTGCCGGAGGTAGAGACCACATGCCGTGGTATAGCCCCACACATCACCGGCAAAACGGTGACCGGGGTGGTTGTGCGTAATGCTGCCTTGCGCCAACCTATTCCCAAGGAGCTCAGTAGAGAGCTGAAGGGGAAGGTCATCCGCGCAGTGAAACGCCGCGCCAAGTACCTTCTATTGGAGACCGACACAGGAACCCTGCTGCTCCACCTGGGTATGTCCGGCAGTCTGCGTATCCTGCCCGTGGAGAGCCCTGCCGGAATTCATGATCACTTCGACCTACAGTTTGCCGACTGCTCTCTGCGGCTACGCGACCCCCGCCGATTCGGTCTGGTGCTCTGGACTCACGCACCTGCGGCAGAGCACCCATTAATATGCCGTCTTGGCCCTGAACCACTCAGTGATGCCTTCGATGGCGACAGGTTCCAACAGCAGGCAATAAAGCGACGCATCCCGGTAAAAAACTTCATTATGGACGGCAAGGTGGTGGTCGGCGTTGGCAACATCTACGCCAGTGAATCCCTCTTCCTCTCTGGTATTCACCCCCACCGACCCTGCAACAGAATCTCCCTCGCCCGTTACCGCAGGCTGGCAGACCATATCAAACAGGTGCTGACCGCCGCCATCGCCCGAGGGGGAACAACGCTCAGAGATTTTCAGCAGGAGGATGGCAAACCGGGCTACTTTGCCCAGGAGTTGAAAGTCTACGGCCGGGAGAGCAAGCCTTGCCCAAACTGCGGTTCATTGATCAAGCAGATGCGGATCGGCCAGCGCTCCAGCTTCTACTGTGATCGTTGCCAGCGGTAGTCGCCACATAACCCCGGTGGCCACCACCTGATGCCCTCTGTAAGCACTCTTTCTCAAAGCGCAAAATTATTATGCACAATAATCCTAGATTCCGCAGTTGACCGCTCCATTCTGGTAACTTCTTAAAAAGTCCGTGCCATAGGGTGCAGTAACACCTTGGGGAAGTGCCCTCTTCCACAGACTGGGCGATGGGCTCACCC
>JBEVXV010000113.1:0-34194 GCA_040505915.1 Sedimenticola sp.
ATTTAAGGGGAAGTTGGCCTGCTCAGAGAATTATGTGCGTCAGCGCTGGTGGGAGTTCTACCTGCTGGCATTTATCATTGGATTGGTTCAGGGGGGAATTCAGTCACTAAGCCGCTCTTTTTATGCCCGATTGATCCCCGCCGATAAAGCCGGAGAGTTTTTTGGTTTTTACAATATGCTGGGCAAATTTGCAGCTGTAGTGGGCCCTATGTTGATGGGGGGGGTGAGTCTGCTTAGCGGTAGTCCCAGACTCTCTATCCTCTCTGTTGCCCTGCTCTTTATTGCCGGTCTATTAGTATTGCTGCAGGTGGATGAAGCTGAGGGGCAGCGTCAGGCCGTTAAATTAGGTGAGCTATAGATGAGGGTGGAGATCGCCATTTTTTTGCCTCAGGAGATCTGTTTCCAGTCAAGAGTTCGACATTTCATCAAAATAGTCTAAATAACATACTGATAGTCAAGATAAATTTTAATCAACATATTGTGGTGTGTTATTTGCATCTACAGAAAGTAAATAAGTGCGAGGGACTTAAAGATGGCTGATAAAAAAGTAGATGAAAACCTGGACTTAGGCGAAGAGAAAGCGTCGGGTTCGAAAAAAATGATCATTATTATGGCCGTGGGGGGGGTGCTGCTGCTATTGGCGGGTGTGGGTATCAGCTATGTTATGTTTGGCGGGGGAGAGCCGCCAGCTGAAGGTGAGGCGGTGGTCGAAGAGGAGGTGGTGGAAGCATCGTCACTGGCTATCTACCATGCACTGGAGCCTGTGTTTACCGTTAATTTCCCACCGGGAAACAAGGCGCGAATGATGCAGCTGAAACTTCAGGTGATGTCGCGGGATCAAGCGGTAATCGATCTGGTGGCCAATAACGACCCGATGGTCAGGCACGCGCTGCTTAACATATTGGGCAATCAGTCGAATGAGACGCTAAAGAGTCGTGAAGGGAAAGAGGCGCTGCAAGCGGAAATACTCAGCAGCCTGAATAAAATTGTAACAGAGCAGGGGGGCAGCGAAGAGGTCGAGGCCGTATACTTTACCTCATTCGTGATGCAGTAATACCATGGCTGACAATGACCTTCTATCCCAAGATGAGATCGATGCGCTACTGCACGGTGTCGATGATGGAGGTGTTGAGACCGAGGTAGAGGATGTCTACGAAGGAGAGATCCGTGCCTATGACTTTGCAAGTCAGGATCGGATAGTTCGAGGGCGCCTGCCTACCCTGGAGATGATCAACGAGCGCTTCTCCCGTTATTTCCGCACCAGCCTTTTCAATCTATTGCGTAGATCGGCGAATATCAATGTTTCCGGTGTGCAGATGCTCAAATTCTCCGAGTTTGTCCATGGACTGCTGGTGCCCACCAGTCTCAATCTGATGGAGGTTAAGCCTCTTCGGGGAAAAGGGCTCTGTGTACTTGATCCCAAGCTGGTCTTTAATGTGGTCGATAGCTACTTTGGTGGTAGCGGGCGTTTTGAGGCAAAGCTGGAGGGGCGGGAGTTTACTCCTACAGAAAGCCGGGTGACTCAGGTTATGCTTACCTCGGTATTTAAGGATCTTCAAGAGGCGTGGAAGCCGGTATTGGAACTCCATTTTAAACATACGGGCACGGAGGTTAATCCGCAGTTTGCCAATATCGTCAGTCCCTCTGAAGTGGTGGTTGTTACCACCTTCCATATCGAGATGGATTCGGGAGGGGGCGACCTTCATATCTGTCTGCCCTACTCAATGATCGAACCTATCCGGGATCTGCTTGATACCGGAATACAGAGTGATCGCGGTGGCAACGATGAACGTTGGCAGCTCTCCTTGAGGCAACAGATGATGGGCGCGCCGGTAGAGTTGAACAGTATTCTTGCCGAAGCCACAATTACCGTGCTGGAGTTGGCGAGACTCAAGGTTGGTGATGTTATTCCCCTGGATATTCCAGAGATGGTAGAGGTGCAGACATCGGATGTTCCGATTTTTCGTGGGCAGCTCGGCGTCTCAGACGGCAAATATGCGGTGAAGGTGGAAGAGTGGGTTGGGCTGAGTCAGGAAACAGGTTTGCAGGTAGTTCCCAACCAGTCTCAGGAGTGAGGGTTTGTAGAGAAGGTATCTATTATGAGTGAAGCAGACAATAACCTGGATGGAGCGATGAGCGACCAGCAGAATGCAACCTCAGCAGAGTTTCAGGAGCTGCATGAAGAGGGTAGTGAGGGTGGGACCCAAGAGGTTCAGTTGGATGCCATTCTTGATGTTCCCGTGACTATCTCTATGGAGATTGGTCGCACAAGTATCAATATCCGTAACCTGTTACAGCTTACCCAGGGCTCGGTTCTTGAATTGGACCGTCTGGCCGGTGAGCCGATGGATGTGCGGGTTAACGGCACATTGATCGCTCAGGGGGAGGTGGTGGTGGTGAATGAGAAATTTGGTATTCGTCTCACTGATATCGTCAGTCCAGCAGATCGGGTGAAGAGGATCGCCTGATGAGGCGTCTAATAACCGGTTTTTTGATTCTGTTGTCAGCCGTCCCGCTGATTGCAGCAGAAACAGAGAAGAGCGTAACGGCTCACCTGCCGCTCTCCCCACTTGGCGGCGGTGCTCTTTTGGAGACACTGGCGGGGCTATTTCTCGTCCTTTTGTTGATCTTTGGGCTCGCCCGATTACTGCGGCGCTACGGTCGCCTCCCTCTGGGTGGCAAGGGTGATATCACTGTACTCTCCGGTGTCTCTCTGGGGCCGCGTGAGCGTGCAGTCCTGCTACAGGTGGGAAAGACCCGGCTATTGGTGGGGGTGGCACCTGGTCGAGTGCAGACCCTTCATGTGATGGGTGATCTCCCGGAAGATGAAGAGGCCACGCCAACAGTGCAGAAGGATTTCTCCGGGCAGCTGGAGAGGGAACTTAAGGAGGAGTTGCAATGAGAAGGCTGTTGCCCCTGTTATCCCTGCTTATTTTGATGCCGCTGACTGCTGTTGCGGCTCCAGGAGTCGATGCTTTTACCACGACACCGACAGGGGCGGGGGGGCAGACATATACACTGAGCATCCAGGTGCTGCTCTTTATGACCGCCCTCAGCCTGTTGCCGGGCGCCTTGCTGATGACCACCTCATTTGCACGTATCGTTATCGTCCTGGCGATATTGCGTCAGGCCTTGGGTACCCAGAACACCCCATCCAACCCGATACTGGTCGGTCTCGCCCTTTTTCTTACACTCTTTATCATGATGCCGGTGTTTCAAGAGGCTTATGATAGTGGGGTTAAACCCTATCTTGAGGAGGAGATGACCGCTACCGAGGCGATGGACCATGTCGCCAAGCCGATGCGCCAGTTCATGCTGGCTCAGACCCGTGAGAGTGATCTTGAACTTTTTGCCGAGATCGGTAATTTTGATGAGTTCGAATCACCCGAACAGGTCCCTTTTTCGGTGCTGCTTCCGGCATTTGCCACCTCCGAGTTGAAGACCGGCTTTCAGATCGGTTTTCTGATCTTTATCCCATTTCTCGTAATCGATCTGGTCGTAGCCAGCGTACTGATGTCGATGGGCATGATGATGTTGTCGCCATTGATCATATCGTTGCCATTCAAGATCATGCTGTTTGTTCTGATCGACGGTTGGGCTTTGGTATTTGGCACCCTCGCAACAAGTTTCCTGGTGTGAGCGCAAGAGAGGTGAAAGATGACACCTGATACTGTTCTCGATGTAGGTCAACTGGCGTTAGAGACCACCATTGCGGTGAGTGCCCTATTGCTGCTGCCAGCGTTGGCGGTGGGCTTAGTCGTCGCCATGTTTCAGGCAGCAACTCAGATCAACGAGATGACCCTGAGTTTTATCCCGAAGTTGATGGTGGTGGCTCTAGTATTGATGGCGGCAGGCCCCTGGATGTTGCAAACAATTATGAATTTCACCCTGGAGCTCTACCGCAGTATACCTGAGCTGATTGGATGAGAAGAGGCAGATTGGCGGTATAATAATGTCATTTACAGAGGCGCAACTGACAGCTTGGGTGGCGGCATTTATCTGGCCGATGATACGGGTCGGCGCGGTGATGGTTTCAGCCCCTATCTTCAGTTCACGGCAGACACCCAAGATCTACAGTCTCGGTGCCACGCTGATTCTTACCTGGGTTTTAATCCCGGTTATTCCACAACCGCCAGTAGTAGAGCCGTTGAGCTATCAGGCTTTTATCATGGTGCTGCAGCAGGTGCTGATCGGTTTTTCTATCGGCTTTGTGCTTCAGTTAGTATTTGCCGCATTGGTATTTGGTGGCCAGGCGATTGCCTATAGTATGGGGCTGGGCTTTGCCTCCATGATGGACCCACAGAACGGTGTTCAGGTGCCGGTGGTCTCTCAGTTCTACCTGATCCTGGCAACCCTCCTCTTTGTTACTCTTGATGCTCACCTGGTATTAATTGAGCTGTTGGCCCAGAGTTTCCACACCTTTCCCGTATCGATGGATGGCCTGAGCCGCAATAACCTCCTGGATATCGTTGGCTGGGGCAGCCGCATGTTCAGTGCGGGGCTGTTGATGGCGTTACCGGTGATGGCTGCTCTGCTGCTGCTCAATCTCGGTCTCGGTCTGATCGGTCGTGCAGCACCACAACTCAATATTTTCGCAGTCGGTTTCCCTTTTGCCATTATTACCGGCTTTATCCTCCTCTGGGTAACACTACCCAATGTGATGGGGAATTTTCAGGAGTTGCTGGAGGAGGGCTTTCTCCTCGTCGGCCAACTGCTGAGGATTGGGAGTTGAGCCATGGCTGAAAACGAAGATGGCCAAGAAAAATCGGAACAACCGACAGCGAAACATCAGCAAGATGCCAAGAAGAAGGGCCAGGTAGCCCGTTCGCGGGAACTCAACACGATGGCGATCACCCTGATTGGCGGTATTACCCTGGTGATGATGAGTGGATATATTGGTGATGGCTTGAGCTCGATGATGGGGAGCAACTTCACCATTCCCCGCGCCGACATGTTCGATTCGATGGCCATGCTGCGGCGTTTGGGATCATCGATAGCGCGCACGCTCCAGCTGCTTGCTCCCTTCTTCGCAGTGGTGTTGGTGGTGGCTATTTTAAGCTCCGTTGCCTTGGGTGGTATCGCCTTTAGTGGCAAGTCGATGTCGCCCAAGCTGAGTAAGCTCAACCCCATCAAGGGGATGGGGCGGGTATTCTCTCTTCGCGGGTTGTTGGAGCTGTTCAAAGCGATGGCCAAGTTTTTCCTCGTCGGAGGTGCTTCGGCTCTGGTGCTATGGCAGCTTCTTGATGATTTTATCGGGCTCAGTAGCATGACTTTAGGGCCTGCAATATCCGAGTTAAGTGGACTGATCGGCTGGTCCTTTGTACTTATCTCATCAACACTGATCCTGGTGGCGGCACTTGATGTGCCCTTTCAGATTTGGGATCACAAGCGGCAGTTGAAGATGACCCGTCAGGAGGTGAAGGAGGAGATGAAAGATACCGAAGGGCGGCCTGAAGTGAAGGGGCGCATACGCAATCTTCAGCGTGAACTGGCAACCCGCCGGATGATGGAAGAGGTTCCCAAGGCTGATGTTATCGTTACCAACCCGACTCACTACGCAGTTGCCCTGCGCTATGATCAGTCGAAGATGATCGCACCGAAAGTGGTGGCCAAGGGTGTGGAGTTGGTCGCTGCCAATATTCGCAGGGTGGGTAAAGAGCATGATGTGCCGGTGATGGAGTCACCAGCACTTGCCCGTGCCATCTACTTTCATACTGAGTTGGGAGAGTGCATACCGGCTGGCCTTTATCTGGCGGTAGCCAAGGTACTTGCCTATGTATTCCAGCTTAAGAGCTATAGCAGTGAGGGGGGGCAACCGCCAACGGTTCCCGATGAGTTGGCGGTACCTGAAGAGTTGCAGGTTCCCATATCAACAGACGAACAGGATTGACGATGGATGTAGCTGCAGTTTTAAATAACATCAGATCCGCAGGAACCCGTGGGATTGGAGCCCCCATCATCCTGGTCATGATGCTAGCTATGATCGTGGTGCCTATGCCATCGCTGGCACTGGATATCTTCTTCTCGTTCAATATTGCGCTTTCACTGGTGGTGCTGCTGGTGGTGCTATACACCGTCAAACCACTAGAGTTCAGCGTCTTTCCCAGCTTGCTACTGGTGGCAACCCTACTGCGGCTAGCGCTGAATGTGGCCTCCACCCGGGTGGTGCTACTGGAGGGTCATCAGGGCGGAGATGCTGCCGGTAAAGTGATCGAAGCTTTTGGTGCCTTTGTTATTGGTGGCAACTATGCAGTAGGCTTGGTGGTGTTCGCTATTCTTGTGATCATCAATTTTGTCGTTGTTACCAAAGGTGCTGGGCGTGTCTCTGAGGTGAGCGCCCGTTTCACCCTTGATGCCATGCCGGGCAAGCAGATGGCTATTGATGCCGACCTCAACTCTGGAATGATCAATCAGGAAGATGCGAGAATGCGCCGCGAGGAGGTGGCTCAAGAGGCAGACTTCTACGGTGCGATGGATGGTGCCAGC
Organism: Sedimenticola sp.; assembly: GCA_040505915.1. Classification (GTDB taxonomy): domain Bacteria; phylum Pseudomonadota; class Gammaproteobacteria; order Chromatiales; family Chromatiaceae; genus Vondammii. Next base: position 6,487 of record JBEVXV010000113.1, read on the forward strand.
AAGTTTGTTCGGGGTGATGCCATCGCCGGTCTTCTGATCCTCTTTATCAATATCCTGGGCGGGCTCGCTATAGGCATGTTGCAGCACGATCTGGATCTCTCCACCGCTCTACGCTTCTATGCACTACTCACCATCGGAGATGGCTTGGTGGCACAGATCCCCTCCCTGCTACTCTCCACCTCTGCCGCCATTATTGTTACCCGGGTGGCGGCGGCTGAGGATATGGGGAGCCAGGTGGTATCACAGCTTCTGGACAACCCTAAGGCGCTGGGAATCGCCGCAATGGTATTGGGCCTGATGGGCATTATCCCCGGTATGCCAAATTTTGCTTTTCTCACCTTGGCGCTGCTCGCGGGTGCGGGGGCCTGGTGGATCTATCAGCGCAATGAGGCTGAAGCGGCAGTGGCTGCGGTGGCTCCGCCCCCCATCCCCGAAGTTCCTGCCGATCAGAAAGAACTCACCTGGGAAGATGTTCAGCCGGTGGATATCATCGGTCTTGAGGTGGGTTATCGGCTGATCCCCCTGGTTGACAGAAACCAGGGTGGACAGTTGATGACGCGAATCAAAGGGGTACGCAAAAAACTCTCCCAGGAGCTTGGTTTCCTGATTCAGTCAGTCCATATCAGGGACAACCTGGACCTTCCTCCCACCGCTTATCGAATCTCCCTCCATGGAGTGGAGATTGCCCAAGCGGAGATACATCCAGATCGGGTGCTGGCAATCAATCCGGGACAGGTATTTGGATCTCTTCAGGGGTTGTCGACCAAAGATCCTGCATTTGGACTGGATGCGGTCTGGATTAATACCACTCAACGCGATCATGCACAGACCCTGGGCTATACCGTTGTCGATGCCAGCACAGTAGTCGCGACCCACATGAGCGAAATTTTGCAGGCTCATGCACATGAGCTGCTTGGGCATGAAGATGTGCAGCAGTTGATGGATGCTCTGGCCAGAAGTGCGCCGAAGCTGGTTGAGGATCTGGTACCGAAGATTCTCACCTTGGGACAGTTGTTGAAGATTTTGCAGAACCTGCTGGAGGAGAGTGTGCCGGTACGGGATATTCGCACCATTGCCGAAACATTGGCGGAGTATGGTGGCCAGAGTCAAGACCTCGGCGTTCTCACCAGTCAGGTGCGGGTTGCGCTCTCACGCTCTATTGTTCAGCAACTGGTTGGATCTACAGAAGAAATCCCTGTTGTTGTGCTAGACCCAAGTCTGGAACAGATATTGCAGCAGACATTACAACCCTCAGAGGAAGGGGGGGTGGGCTTCGAGCCCGGGCTGGCGGAACAGTTGCAGAGAGCATTAGCAGAGACCGCAAGCCAACAGGAGATGGCGGGGCAGGAGAGCATCCTGCTGGTAGCTGCACCGCTCCGGTCATGGATGGCCCGGTTTGTGAAGCACAGTGTTCCGGGAATGCATATCCTCTCCTATAACGAGGTCCCGGATAACCGGCAGATCAAAGTGGTTGCAACCGTGGGTAAACCGGATGCGTAACATGAGTGCAGTCAACAGAGGTGAGCAGTGACCCTTGGGGTACAGCACACAATAGATTGATTGCTGGGAACGCAGAGATGAAGATTAAAAGATTTTTTGCAGCAGATATCCGACAGGTACTACGTCAGGTTCGGGAAGTATTAGGGCCTGATGCAGTTATTCTCTCGAATAAGGCAGTTGAGGGCGGCGTCGAACTGGTGGCGGCGATAGATTATGATGAATCAGCATTCACCTCACCCCAGTCAGCTTCAACTCCACCCTCTTCTGCGTCAGCACCCATTCCCCTCCATCGGCCACAAGAGAGCAGAGCGCCGGCAGAGGGTGTTGGTTTACCAGAACGGACGAAAAGACGAGCTGTCCCACAGGTTGAATGGAGCCAGGATCCTGTATTGGTCGAAATGCGCAAAGAGATGAAAGCGTTGCGCCGGATGATGGAGCATGAACTCTCCGGCTTGACCTGGCGCGACATGTCGGTACGTAATCCACAAGTTCAGGTGCTCTACCGTAGGCTCATCGGGCTTGGTTTAGCACCGGATATATGCGGTAGACTGGTGGCGCAGGTGGGAGAGATTGAGGTGCCTGACCAGGCGTGGAAAAAGGTACTCCACTCACTCTCAGGTGAAGTGACAACGATTGATGAAAACCTGCTCGAAAGGGGAGGGGTGGTGGCTCTCATTGGTCCCACCGGTGTTGGTAAGACCACAACGGCAGCTAAATTGGCCGCACGTTTTGCGCTTCGCCACGGTCATCGGCATGTTGCACTGGTCTCTGCCGATAGTTACCGCATCGGTGCTAGGGAGCAGCTTAATACTTATGCTCGGATACTGGATGTGCCGGTACGCTCAGCGGCTACCGCCGAAGAGTTAATCTCGGTACTGAATACCCTGGCCGACAAGCGACTGATAATAATTGACACGGCCGGTATGAGTCAGCGTGATATTGAACTGAGTAAACAGCTCTCACTGCTGGATGTGGCGGGTAAGCAGATCCGCAGTTTTCTGACGCTCTCCGCCGCTACCGAACAGGCAGCGCTGGAGCAGGCGATCAAGGCTTTCGGTGTTGCCCGGCCAGAGGGCTGCATTCTTACCAAAGTAGATGAGGCCGCATCCCTGGGTGGCGCGCTCTCAGCACTGATTCATAGCGGTATGCCCCTGACGTTTACCACCGACGGTCAGAAGGTACCGGAAGATATTCATTTGGCGCGGCCATACTCTCTTGTGAGCATGGCAGCAGCATACGGAGATAGCCTGGGTATGGCGATGAGTGATGAATATCTCGCCCTTACCATGGGAGGTGATAGGGCAGATGCACATGGCTGATATGAGAGCGGATCAGGCGGCTGGACTCCGGCGTATGGTGAATCCAGAACCGGTACGGGTGATTGCGGTTACCGGCGGCAAGGGGGGGGTTGGCAAGACCAATATATCGCTTAACCTTGCGGTGGCACTTGCCGATATGGGAAGGCGGGTGATGCTGCTGGATGCAGACCTTGGGCTTGCCAATATCGATATCATGTTGGGGTTGCACCCAGAATATGATCTCTCTCATGTACTCAGTGGTGAGCGTAGTCTGGAGGAGGTGGTCATTGACGGGCCATCCGGAATCAAGGTCGTACCGGGAGCCTCAGGTGTGCAACAGATGGCTGAGTTGAGTGAAGCAGAGCATGCGGGATTGATCAGCGCCTTCAGCGATGTCGGTTCTGATCTTGATGTTTTAATCGTGGATACGGCGGCAGGTATCTCTGATACTGTTGTCAGCTTCAGTCGGGCCGTACAAGAGCTAGTGGTGGTGGTGTGTGATGAGCCTGCCTCCATCACTGATGCCTACGCCATGATCAAACTATTGAATCGGGAGTATGGTGTTGATCGTTTCCATATTCTCTCCAATATGACACGCCATCCCCAGGAGGGGAGAAACCTCTATAATAAGATATGCAGAGTAACAGATCGTTATCTTGATGTGATGCTTTCATACATGGGAAGTGTCCCCTACGATGATTACCTGCTGAAGGCGGTACGGGCACAGAAACCTGTGGTTCAGGCCTATCCTCGTAGCCGCATTGCTCAGTCGTTTAGGAGTTTGGCCAAGAAGGCCGATAACTGGCCTTCTCCTGGTGGTGTTACCGGTCATCTCCAGTTTTTTGTTGAGAGGTTGATTCAATATTCCAGTCACAATGGGGAGATCTGAGGTTGAACGGACTGGCAAGCTATACCGCAAATCAAGCGCTTGATGCTGATGCATTGGTGAACAAGCATGCAGCACTGGTAAAACGTATTGCCTATCACCTGATGAGCAGGTTGCCCTCCAATGTTCAGGTGGATGATCTGATTCAGGCGGGTATGATCGGCCTGCTTGAAGCGAGCAGAAATTATGATCCCAGTCAGGGTGCCAGTTTTGAAACCTATGCGGGTATCCGTATTCGTGGCTCAATGCTTGATGAGATACGTCGTAGTGACTGGACTCCCCGGTCGGTACACCGCAAGGCGCGGATGGTTGCCAATGCCATGCGTCGGATTGAGAATGATGAGGGTAGGGATGCTCGGGATGTTGAAGTTGCCAACAGCCTGGATATGACACTGCCGGAGTATCATCGTATATTGCAGGACTCATCCGGCTGCCGTATTTTCAGTATTGAAGACCTGCAGACGGTAGGTGAACTCCCCCAGTCAAGCAATGGCAAGGGGCTGCCAGGACCCTATGAGGGGATACAACAGGATGCTTTTAAAGAGGCGCTGGCAGTTGCCATTGCCGGTCTGCCTGAAAGAGAACGGTTGGTGATCGCACTCTACTATGAAGAGGAGCTTAACCTTCGTGAAATTGGGCAGGTTTTGGGTGTCAGTGAGTCCAGGGTCTGTCAGATTCACAGTCAGGCAGCGCTTAGATTGAGGTCCAGATTGTCTGACTGGCTGGCTGATATGGATGAATTATGATCTACGATAGAAGTGACGGGACGGGAGGTTTCCTTGGATAAAAATATGAAGATTCTGGTCGTGGATGATTTTTCCACGATGCGACGCATCATTAAAAACTTGCTACGGGATCTTGGCTTTACCAATACCCACGAGGCCGATGATGGTACGACCGCCCTGCCGATGCTTAAAGTAGGCCATTTTGATTTTCTTGTGACGGACTGGAATATGCCAGGAATGACCGGTATAGATCTGCTCAGGGAGGTACGCTCCGATACTGAACTGGTTAACCTGCCGGTATTGATGGTGACTGCGGAATCGAAGCGGGAACAGATAATTGAAGCGGCCCAGGCTGGAGTCAACGGTTATGTCGTAAAGCCGTTTACCGCCGGCATTCTGGAGGAGAAGATACACAAAATATTTGAGCGTGTCGATGCTTGATGCTGTCTGCCGGGAGAAGTAAATGAATAGTGATCAACGTCTTGACCTTGCGCGTGAACTGGTTGCTCATCTGGAGATGGGAAATGACGTAGAGGCTGAGACGATAATCTCGGAACTGGCTGATGTCAGAGAGGATGAGCTGTTCCAGGAGGTGGGGCGGTTGACCCGAGAGTTGCATGAGGCGATCAACAGCTTCCTGTTAAATGCCCAAATCTCCACCCTGGCCCATATTGACATCCCGGATGCAAGCGAGCGGCTGAGTTACGTCATCACCATGACTGAAAAATCGGCTAATGCCTCGCTCAGTGCAGTGGAGACAGGTCTTCCTCTGGCAGATCTTTTGGTGACGAGAGCAAGATTTATCTCGCGTGAGCTGGATAAACTGCATGAGGCCGGAGATCATCCAGAAAATGTGGAGCAATTTTTCAATGAACTTGGGGTGTTTCTTCTGCTGGTCAAGAACAACTCAAGCGACCTCCATAAGAAGCTGTCAGAGATATTATTAGCTCAGGATTTCCAAGACCTGACTGGCCAAATCATTCGGCGGGTCATTACCTTGGTACATGATGTTGAGGATAAACTGGTTCAGCTGGTTCGCATATCTGGAACAAAATCATCCCCAAAAGAGGAGCCAACGCATCAACTGGAAGGGCCGGTTGTGCCGGGTATAGATCAGGGTGATGTAGTGGAAAGTCAGGATGATGTAGATGATCTGCTCTCAAGCTTAGGTTTTTAGAGGTGGCATGTGGCCTTTGGAATGGATGACGAAATCCTTCAAGATTTTCTGGTAGAAGCCGGAGATATTCTTGAGCAGCTGAATGAGCAACTGATCGACCTGGAGCAGGATCCAGGGAATTATGATCTGCTCAATGCGGTCTTTCGTGGTTTCCACACGATTAAGGGCGGTGCCGGTTTTCTTAATATCGAGGCGATGGTGACGGTCTGTCATCGGGCCGAAGATGTTTTCAATATTCTCCGTCAGGGCCAACGTCAGATTAATCCCTCCTTGATGGATGCGGTGTTACAAGTCCTTGATCTGGTCAATGAGATGTTTGTCTCGGTGAAAGCGGGCAAGGAGCTGGAACATGCCCCACAAGAACTGATCGACACACTGACAGCGCTCTCATTACCGGATGATAGCGCCACTGATGAAGTGCCTGAGCCAGCTGAACTGAGGGATGATCCGGCTATATCATTAGTGGCTGACAGTGACGAGATAACCGAGGATGAGTTCGAAGCTCTGCTGGACCAACTGCATGGTGCGGGAAAGCATGGCGGTCTCCCTGTGGCGTCAGCGGGTGATAGCGAGAAAAAACCTCCGCCAAAGAAAAAGCGGGCACCCAGAGCCAAAGCAAAAGCAAAGGCAAAGCCGAAGGCAAAGTCCACGACCGCTGCCGGGGCAAATAAAGGTGCTGAAAAAGTGGTGAAGAGCACCACCGCAGCGGCTGATGAGATAACAGAAGATGAGTTTGAAGCGCTCCTTGATGAACTCCACGGAAAGGGTAAGTTCACCGGTCTGCCCACGGCCAAGCCTGGGGTGAAGGCCAAGCAAAGCCCGCCTAAATCCGAAGCTCCCAAGGCATCAAAATCAGCGCCTGCCGCAGCCCCGGTGACAGCAGAAAAAAAAGTGCCCAGGAGAGTAGCAAAAGAGAAGAGCAGTGAGCGACCCCCTACCTCAACAGAGAGCTCCATCCGAGTAGAAACCGCACGGCTTGACAGCATAATGAATATGGTTGGTGAGTTGGTGCTGGTGCGTAACCGGTTTGAAAATCTGAAAGATAAGCTGGGTAACGAAGAGGTGGCCAATGCTGTTGCTAATCTCGATGTGGTGACCTCAGATCTTCAGGATGCGGTGATGAAGACCCGTATGCAGCCGGTTAAAAAAGTATTTGGCCGGTTTCCGCGAGTGATTAGGGATATGGCGCGGAATCTGAAAAAAGAGATTGATTTGGAACTCCATGGCGAGGAGACTGATCTCGATAAGAATCTGGTGGAGGCGCTTGCTGACCCCATGGTGCATCTGGTGCGCAACGCTGTCGATCATGGTATCGAATCACCAGAGGATCGCGAATGGTCCGGCAAGTTACGGCGTGGGAAGGTGGTTTTGTCGGCGGCTCAGAAGGGTGATCACATCATACTCTCCATCGCTGATGATGGTAGGGGGATGGATCCAGATCAGCTACGCAAAAAAGCGGTTTCCAGTGGTATGTTGAGTGAGAAGGAGGCAGCCAGGCTGAGTGAAAAAGAGTGCTATAACCTGATTTTCCAGGCAGGCTTCTCTACCAAAGCTGAAATCTCCGATGTTTCAGGTCGGGGTGTCGGCATGGATGTGGTGAAGACACGTATTACCCAGATGAATGGATCGGTAGATATCGAGTCGGAGATGGGCAAGGGGAGCACCATTATTATCCGCCTGCCTTTGACACTGGCTATCCTGCCAACGCTTATGGTGATGCTGGCGGGGCAGGCGTTTGCTCTGCCACTGGCTAATGTAGTTGAGATATTCAATCTCGATTTGACGCACTCCAATACCATCGATGGGCAACTGACGCTCTTGGTGCGTGATCATGCTCTGCCACTGTTCTATCTTAGTGAATGGCTGGTGGGTACCCAGTCGGAAGGGAGTGGTAAGAGAAAAGGTCATGTTGTTGTGGTTAATGTGGCAGAGAAGCAGGTGGGGCTGGTGGTAGATGGTCTTGTCGGACAGGAGGAGGTTGTAATCAAGCCCCTTGGTGCACTGCTTCAAGGCCTGAGAGGTATGGCGGGTGCAACCATAACGGGTGATGGAAGTATTGCTCTGATACTGGATGTGCCAGGGCTAGTACAGAAGTATGCCCGTAGGCATCAATAGGGTGTTGAGTGATATATGAACAGATTAATCATCCATCTACTTCATCGATGCCGACTGTGAACCACAAGACGCGTGTGCTGATAGTTGATGATTCTGCTTTTTTCAGGCGGCGCATTGAGGCGTTATTGATCAGTGATCCATCCATCGAGGTGGTTGGGCAGGCTGCTGATGGTTTTGGGGCCTTGGAAGAGGTCAAACGTCTTCGACCTGATGTTGTCACCATGGATGTAGAGATGCCACGACTTGATGGTATCGGTGCTGTAAAGAGAATTATGGCGGAGTGTCCGACGGCGATCCTTATGCTTTCGTCGCTGACGCATAAAGGGGCGAAAGCGACACTCGATGCACTGGATGCGGGTGCGGTAGATTTCTTACCGAAACAGTTTGATAGCGGAGGTGATCGGGGCTTGATGGCCGATATTCTGCTACAACACATTCGGGCACTGGGTAGCGGCGACGTGGTCAAACGTGTTGCTGCACAAATTTCCCCTGCACAGATTACACCTCCATCAACAGCATCGCCTATTGTCGATCTGAAGAGGAGGGGCTATAAACTGGTGGCTATAGGGGCTTCTACCGGGGGGCCGGTTGCCATTAAGCAGCTGTTGTCGACACTCGCTGTAGACTTCCCTTTGCCGATCTTAATCGTGGTTCACATGCCAGCAAGTTTTACCCCAGCTTTTGCAGAGCGGCTTAACCAACAGTGCCGAATTAGCATTAAAGAGGCTGCTGAGGGGGATGTTCTCAAACCTTCCCAAGCCTATCTTGCCCCGGGCGGAATGCAGATGGTACTGGAGCCGCATGGAAGTAACGCTATAATAAAGATCAAAGAGAACGCAGAGGGTCTGATCTACAGACCCAGTATCGATATAAGTCTTGGCTCTGCCGCACGGATCTACCGGAATAGTGTGCTGGCGATCGTTTTGACCGGAATGGGGGCAGATGGAATGCAGGCGGCAAAACTACTGAATCAGAGTGGATCGACAGTGTGGTCACAGAGTGAGGAGAGTTGCGTCGTGTTTGGTATGCCGCGTGCGGTTGAGAAGGCGGGACTCTCCCATAGGGTTCTCCCATTGAGTGAGATCGGCCCAATGCTGAGTAAGGCGGTTTAGAGTGGATTATTTCAGTATTCTCGGGGTGATAGTCGCACTTGCCGCCATTATCGGTGGTAATGCCCTTGAGGGAGGGCATATCGATGCCCTATTGAATGGCCCCGCCCTGGTGATTGTCTTTGGAGGTACTATCGGTGCCATTCTTCTGCAAACCCCCATGTCAATCTTTATTCACGCCATGCGTCAAGCCGGGTCGGTGTTTGTGCCGCCAAAGCATAAGATACAGCCAGCGATCAAGAAGATGGTTAAGTGGAGCAATGTTGCACGTAAAGAGGGGCTGCTTGGACTTGAGTCGATAGCGGAGAAAGAGTCCGACCTTTTTGTGCGTAAAGGGATGCAACTACTGGTGGACGGTAGTGAGCCGGAAGTGATTCGCGCTATCATGGATGTTGAGCTGGAGAGCGCCGAACACCACGACCTTCAAGCCGCCAAGATGTTTGAGTCGATGGGGGGTTACTCCCCGACTATCGGTATTATAGGCGCAGTGATGGGGCTGATCCATGTGATGCAGAACCTTGCTGACCCAAGCAAGCTTGGTGCAGGTATTGCCACTGCATTTGTGGCAACCATCTATGGTGTGGGGCTGGCTAACCTCTTTCTCCTGCCTTTTGGTAACAAGCTGAAGACATTGGCACTAACCAAGTCCCACTACCGCGAGATGATAATAGAGGGCATTGTTTCAATTGCCGAAGGTGAAAACCCACGAAATATCGAATCCAAGCTACAGGGATATTTAAACTAAAGAGTCCGACATCATGGCACGCAGAAAACGGCAAGAAGAGCACGAGAATCATGAACGTTGGCTGGTCTCCTACGCCGACTTTATTACGCTGCTATTTGCCTTTTTTGTTGTCATGTACTCAATCTCTTCGGTCAACGATGGCAAGTATCGCGTTCTCTCCGACACGCTGACCGACGCCTTTCAGACCCCGGCTCAAAGTTCTGATCTGATACAGGTGGGTGAGGAGGTGAGAACCATTGCCCCGATAGAGGGGGAGTTTGTCTCGCCGGAAATGATCATCCCACCTCCCTCGGAGGCAGAGACAGAGGAGGTGCCTGAGGTTGATGAACCCTATGATGCGCCACTGATGATCCTCCCAGAGATCGAGAATGCCCTCAACGAGTCACTGAGTCAGTTTGTTGACCAAGACCTAGTCAATGTTACTCAGACGGATAAGGGTATAGAGGTTGAGATGAAGAGCAAGATGCTGTTTGGACAGGGTAGATCCAACCTCTCCAGAGAAGCGCTTAATGCGTTGCGGGATGTGGCAAAAATCGTCACACCGCTGCCTAATCGCATTCACGTTGAAGGGCATACCGATAATCTGCCGATCAGGACAATCGCCTTTCCCTCCAATTGGGAGCTCTCTGCGGCACGAGCCGCCAGCGTAGTCCACTTTTTTGGTAAATTGGGTGTCAAACCCAGTCGCATGGCGGCTATCGGTTATGGCGAGTTTCAGCCACTGGCAGATAACGCCACGGCGAAGGGGAAACAGACAAACCGCCGGGTTACCATTATCATCATGGCGGCTGAGAATGAGCGCGCCAACTGGGCTTCTGGCGGCCTGCGTTGATTTTCTGTGGTTGCTTTGGCTCGGAGTCGATTGTGATGAAAAGATCTTCATTTGCCCACAATTTTAAAGCAATTGATGCCGTCCCCTGATAAACAGCCCGTATAACAGAGACCGCTGAATAGCGACTTTGTGGCTAAATTAATAGATTATTAGATGAGGAGTCCAGATGACTGAAGCTGAATTAGAGAGTACGGCCAATGACCCGGTTGTCCAGCTTGTCACTTTTCTTCTACAGGATGAAATCTACGGCGTTAACGTGATGCAGGTGCAGGAGGTGCTACGGGTATCGGATATCGCTCCAGTACCCGGCGCACCATCCTATGTGCTTGGCATCATTAACTTGCGGGGCAACGTGGTTACCGTGATTGATACGCGTAGTCGCTTTGGCCTCGTTGCGGGTGAGATTAGTCAAAGCAGTCGCATCGTCATTATCGAAGCGGAAAAGCAGGTTGTTGGAATTCTTGTTGATAGTGTTGCTGAGGTGATTGATATACATATTTCTGAGGTAGAATCGGCTCCTAATGTCGGCAATCAGGAGAACTCCAAGTATATACAGGGAGTGGCGACAGTAAATGGCAGATTGCTTATTCTGGTCGATCTGAATAAGTTGTTGACCGATGATGAGTGGGTTGAGGTAGGCGGGGTATAGGTCTCCTATGTCAGAGATTAACCAACCGACACCCATTAAACCGGTCTGGCCGACGCGTTCTGATCCCCATAAAGGGCGACGCAAACCCAAAGAGGGGGAGGATGAGAGTGGGAAGGAATCACCCGATAAGAGTGACCGGCATGAGAACGGTCGCCCTAAAATAGACGATTACGCATGACCGGAGCCTCGATAGATATGGTGGTATGGGTAACAGCAGCAGTTGTAGGACTGCTTATTTTTCTGCTGATAGTTCAATGGGGCAGGCTAAAGCGGCTCAATAAGAAACTTTCTGAGGCCGAGCTACGCCTCAACTCTCTCTCGGAAAACTTCAACGCGCTCTGTTCTGGAGCGGTCGGTGTCGATCAACGTGTCAATCGTCTGGAGCGTCGGGGCCGGGATATTGCCCATCGCCAGGAGTCGATAGAGAGCCATCAATATGCTGAACGCCCCTATGCCGAGGCGATAAGGCTTGTGCATCAGGGTGCCAGCGTAGAGCGACTGGAAGAGGAGCTGGGACTGAGCCGGAGCGAGGCTGACCTGGTGTATATGCTGCATGGCGAAAAAGAGCAGACAGGGATCTGACACCATTCGCTCCTTTCTACTATATCTGCGTATGTGTATTCACCGCAGAGCTGATTGATCTACTGAGTAACCGGATGGTTAACAATGAAATACTCAACCAAACTATATAGTGCACTTTCAATTACCTGTCTGCTCACGGCGGGAGCTGCCCATGGTGGTTGGCAGGATCTTCTCAAGTCAGCAAGTGAGGTGCTGGGTGAACAAAAATCGAGTACCTCTATAGCATCAACACTCTCCGACGATCAGGTGATACGCGGCCTCAAAGAGGCATTGAGTATAGGCGCTGAAAAAGCTATCGGGATTTTGAGTCGGGATGGTGGCTACCTTAATGATGGGCAGGTGAGAATTCCCCTGCCGGGTATGTTGGAAACTGTTGCGCAGGGGGTGCGCTCACTAGGGCAGGGCGCGCTGGTGGATGAATTCGAGAAGACCATGAATCGTGCTGCTGAGCGGGCGGTACCTGAGACCCTCTCCATCTTTAGCCAGGCGGTCAGGGATATGACTCTTGATGATGCACGGAGCATCCTCAATGGAGGCGACAGTGCCGCCACCGACTATTTTAAAGGTAAGAGCAGTCAACAGCTCACTTCCGCCATATTGCCGATCATACAGCAGGCAACCCGTGAGGCGGGCGTCACCGCCGCCTATAAGCAGTTAGTAGGGCGGGCCGGTTTTCTCAGCACTTATGTCGATATGAACAGCCTCGATCTGGACCGGCATGTCACTGCCAAGGCGCTTGATGGACTATTCCTTAAACTGGCGGAGCAGGAGCAGATGATCCGCAAAGATCCCATAGCCCGCACTACCGACCTATTGAAAAACGTATTTGGAGCTTATGGAAGATAGAGCGAAAGTAACAACGCAGGTGCCGATTCTTGGTTTTGCCGCCTATAGTGGCACGGGTAAGACGACGCTCTTGAGAAAAATATTACCCCTGCTGAAAAGCCAGGGTTTACGTATCGGTATGGTGAAACACACCCACCACAACTTCGATATCGATAAACCGGGAAAAGATAGCTACGAGCTGCGCAAGGCGGGAGCGGATGAGATGCTGGTCGCTTCCGGTAGGCGCTGGGCGTTGATGGTGGAGACTGGGCAGACAGGAGATCCGGTGCTACAGGATATGGTTGAGCACCTGGACCAGAAAAATCTGGACTTGATACTGGTGGAGGGCTTCAAGCATGAGAAGTTGCCTAAGATCGAACTCCACCGGCCAAGCCGCAACAAGCCTCTGATATTCCCACAAGATCCAGAGATTATCGCCGTGGCAACGGATGGCGAACTGGGTACCCAGACCGGGCTGCCACTGCTGGATATCAACAGTGCTGAGACGATCGCGGAGTTCATCTTGCACTGGATAGGTGAGAGGGTAGAGTAGGCTGTTATAACTCAAGTCTCGGAGTTCGAGTCTCTCGACCCCAAGCCCTGAATTTTTGGCTATTTTGACAGCACATCTACAGTCTCTGTGCTTTGTTGGGTTATGATGAGGTGTCACTCTGGCTGCATAGCAGCGCCAGTAGAGCCTCCGCAGTAAGCGGTCGGCTGAAGTAGTAGCCCTGGGCCTCATCGCAGTCGTTCTCTTTTAGAAACGCCTCTTGTTCGGCCGTCTCCACTCCTTCAGCGATGACCTTAACATTTAGCTGTTTCGCCATAGCGATAATGGTGGCGGCGATCTTCATGTTATCTGGATCTTTTGGAATGTCTTGCATAAAACTCTGGTCGATCTTCAGTTTATGAATAGAGAGGCGCTTAAGGTAGGCGAGGGAGGAGTAACCGGTGCCAAAGTCATCAATCGCCAGTGAGAACCCCCGTTTTGCCAGAGACTCAAGGGTTTTGAGTGACTTCTCAACATCCTGCATCAAAGCAGACTCTGTAATCTCGATTTCAAACTGATCGGGAGTAAGCTCGTGTGACTCGACTACCGAAAGCATGCGTTCAACCAGATCGTTCTGGCGTAGCTCTAACGTCGAAAGATTGACCGCCATAGAGACAGGATCAACGCCATGGATATGCCAGAGCGCCATCTGCTGGGCTGCCTCCTGAAGAACCCACTCTCCGACCCGGGCAATTAGCCCACACTCCTCTGCCAGGGGTATGAATACCGATGGTGGCACCTCTCCCAACTGCTTGTCTTGCCAACGAGCCAGTGCTTCGACACCAACGATAAGGCCAGTAGCCAGGCTGTATTGTGGTTGATAGAGCTGTACCAACTGATGCTGCTCCAGGGCATTGCGTAGCCTTGTCTCCATGTTGAGGCGTGAGAAGGTATTGCTGGTGAGTTCGCTGGAGTAGAAGTGAAGGCGCCCGCGCCCCTGCTCTTTTGCCTTGTACATAGCGACATCGGCATTTTTTATCAACAGGTGCGCCTTATCGCCATCATCGGGGTAGAAACTGATACCGATACTGGCACCGACGAAGAGATGTCTGTTTTGTGATAGCTTGAATGCCTCGTTGAGGCAGTTGATCAGTGCGGTGGCTACCGCCTGTGCCTCTTTATGGCTTACCTGATGGTTGAGCAGGACAATAAACTCATCACCCCCAAGGCGGGCCAGCAGATCCCCTCGGCGTAGGCGTTGTTGAAAGCGCTTGGCTACAGCGCATAGCAGTTCGTCCCCTACCTGATGACCCAGGCTGTCGTTGATATTCTTGAAGCGGTCGAGATCGATAAACAGCACTGCCAGCCGCAGTTCACTGGCGATAGCGCTCTCCAGGTGCTGCTGAAACAGGTGACGGTTGGGCAGGTCGGTGAGTGGGTCGTGATTAGCCAGATGGCTGAGTTTCTGTTGAGAGAGTTCAACTTGCTGCAGTAACTCATCTTTTGCCCGGTTGGACGCCTCTGCGGTCTCTTTCTCCTCTTGGAGGTGGTCGCTTCTGTCGGTGAGGCTGTTGATATCTTGGCGGATATGTTCCAGCATCGTGTTAAAGGTATTGGCCAGTAGGCCGATCTCATCATGCCGCGTTATCTCTATACGGTGCTCATATCTACCCTTGCCGACCTCCCCGGCAACTTCAACCAGCCGGTTGAGAGGGGCCAAGCCACGCTGAATGGCAACGGCGGCGAAGGTGACCAGTAGCAGGATAGTCAAACCGGCAATCAGGGTGATCTCACGGGCAGTGGCATCGGCCTTGTTGATGATCTCCTGTGGATAGATAGCGGTAGCGATATACCAATCCAGGGAGGGCGCGTAGCCCAGCCATGCAATCTTTTCGTGGTTGTGGTTGTCTGGGTTATCAGGGTGGTTCCAGTGATAGGAAAAGTGCTTTTTTCCACTTTTGTGAGCTTCGATCATCTCATCGACTAAGGGTCTTCCCGTGGTGGGATTGGCTATCTTGCTCAGGTCTGCCCCCTCCAGGGTTTTGTCGGGGTGGATAATCATGCGTTTTGCACCGGAAAAGATGTAGCCATAACCGGTGGTACCAAAGGTGATTCCTTGCAGCTGCTTGCGCAGGCGATCCTCCAGTGAAGTTCTGGCAAGTGTTACCTCCTTACGCACGTCATCGAGATAGACGCCACTGCCGATAACCCAGCCCCAGGGGCGGTATATCTTCGCATATGAGACCTTCTCGGCAGGCGCAACCGCACCAGCACGGGGGAACAGGTAGTGGTTTACCGCCTCCTCATGGCTCTGCAGCTGCTCAAGGAAGGGGCGAATGATCAGTTTTCCGGTGGGATCTTTCAGATCACTGACGTTGCGGCCGACCAGTTTTGGATTAGGGTGCGTGAGGGTGATGCCATCGGTGTCGATGACCCAGATGTAGTCATTCTGGTTAAATGTCAGTTTGCTAATGAGTTTTAGGCTGTGAGCTTTAGCTTCATCCTCGGTAGTGAGACCGTTGCCGAGTCCGTGTTCATGATGCCACTTTACAGTCACACGGGCAGCATCGATCATATCGCCGAGTTGATCTATTCTGCGTTGCCGCTCTGCCCCCTCTTGCTGTTTTAGCCAAGCACCGTTACTCTCCAGGTCAAGTTCAATACCTTTTACCAGCTGCTGAGCATACTCATTCTCCAGCTCAAAAGTGGTCTTCTTTACACTCTCCACAATGAGCAGATAGAGGGCGAGTGACATCAGCAGAGCGGCGGCCAGCAGAAAGCTGTAGGCTCTGATACTTAATCTGTTGAATCCGGTGGGAATCTGCATCTCTTACTTCCAGGGGTGCCGGACTGCTCCTTTTCCCTAACTCAATTTGGCTCAATTACACTTCCATTTAAGCTGTTTTTTGGCTTGCTCAGCGCTTTAATAAGTCGCCCTCATAGTTTAGTCGAAGATTTTTGCTTGTGGTGAGTGAGCTATTCGGTTTTGATTTTTATTAGGAGATAAACTTTCATCTTGGCTCACTCTGTGGTGATATATATCACGCTAATGGGTGTCTGACGAGTGCAGTAGCAGAGTAAATTAAGGAAATTAAGGATGGAAAAAACGAATAAAGTACCTATGTGGGTATTTCTTGCTTTCTCAGCCATCGAGACCCGTAAGGGTGCGATGATACTAATCTGGAGCTGTCTTGTTTTTACCCTCTACTGTGTGCCGTGGGTAAACTTGATTACAGGGAGTGAGTTGATAGAGACCCTATTCCTGATTGATGATTGGAGTTGGTTTGTGATGATGATTCCCATCACCCTATGGTACGGGTTGTGCTTGAGATGGATGGATAGAAACAGTGCCTGGTGAAAACAGCCTTCAAATAGGTATAGCTGAATAGTTACTAAAAAAGACCGATATTTCAAAGGAGAATAAACCTTTATGAGACTCAGGAAACAGATTATTGCCACATTGTTGGCCTTTTGCTGCGGCAGTGTATTGGCGGCCAACCCATCAGACAATGTGGTTGAAGCGCGTGGTGTGATCAAGCAGTTTGCTAAATCTTTGATGGGGCAACTGAAGCCTGCAATGAAAGAGGGAGGGCCTATCGCCGCTATTCAAGTCTGTAATGCGCGAGCCCCAGACATTACCAAGGAGATCTCTGCTACATCCGGCTGGAGAGTGGCCCGTACCAGTCTGAAATCGCGCAATGTCTCCAATGCGCCGGATGCTTGGGAGCTGAACGTTCTTAATGCGTTTGAGAGCCGTAAAGCAGCAGGCGAAGACCCAAAGAAAATCGATTACTCAGAAGTGGTAGAGGTGGCGGGACAAAAGAGCTTCCGCTACATGAAGGCGATTCCAACTGCCAAACTCTGCCTTGGCTGTCACGGCTCAGATATCAAACCGGTGGTTACTCAAAAACTTGATGAGCTCTATCCCCATGACAAGGCACGCGGTTTCAAAGCGGGTGATATCCGGGGTGCCTTTACCCTGAGTAAGGCGCTTTGATCGCTGAGTAGCTTAAAATCACCCTTATTCCGGATCTTGAGTTGGTATCTATCAGGTACAGGCCGTGATCCTGGATATATAGGCGCTCTAACGCCGGCATTAAAAAAGGGGTGGCGATTAATCGCAGCCCCTTTTTTTAATATGGCTCCTCGGGACGGGCTCGAACCGCCGACCTAGTGATTAACAGTCACCCGCTCTACCAACTGAGCTACCGAGGAATGTGTCGAGGCGCGTATACTAATCACCCAGCATCCGATGGTCAATAGCTGTGTGTAAAAAAATACTATCCACAGCTAACGTTGCTGCTACGGGGCTTGCTTTCTGATGTCCGGGGGCGGCCTGTGTTGGAGACTATGACGTAGCGGGGAGCCGTCTCTCCACTCGAATCACAGATAGCAAAGGTGGCATTGGTGCCAGAGGCGCTGCCATTCGGTTTATAAGTGCTCTTTTTGCGACCTGATGTGGAGTATATTCCCACCCGGCTGCTGCTGGGCCGGTAGCTGTGCAGCAGTTGATCCTCCCCATCGACAACACCGTTGCCGTTCTCATTGGAGAAGATGATAAAGCCATGGTGCCACTCGATGGTGTCGAGACAGCTGGTGTTGTCACTGCTGGGGCAGAGGGTTACTTTGATACCGCGTTTTACCGCTTCACTGCGAGTCAGATGGAGCCGCCCTACCATATCGTTGACCGTGGTGGTGATGACGGTACCACCGATCATGGAAGAGAAGCTGGGGCCTGCCGAGGCGAGAAGAATGGCTAAGATGGCCATTACGATCAGTAGCTCGATCAAGGTGATGCCGTAGAGGTAGTGTGGTTTTTTGGAAGGGAGAGGTTTCATCGCTGCACTCCTTGCGTAGTGAGGGGCTTTCCATACGCCCCGTGAATGTAATGGTGGCTGAGAGAACTAAGGACTTAACTTCTTTGCAATGATTTTAAATACTACCGACTGATCAATTTCTCGCTAATAGGGTTTATCTGTAAAACGGGTAGGAATTTTCTGACTTGAAAGAGGGGGCTATTGGGAATGGCCCTGGGGAGGTGTGCTTTCCTGAGGCGCGATGGCGTATTCATTGCGCTTCAGGAAATAGCGCCTATGACCCAAAATCACGAAATGTGCTTTAGTATTACTGGGCTTAGCCAGTTAAGGAGGTTCTCGTAGAGTATCTGGAGCCTGTCCGAGAATAGGACACCTACTGCGGAAAGCCCATTTCGGCCCTTTTTGCCGCTCATTTTCGTTGAGTAAGAGTAACTATTCGCCTCAAATGACCGGAAAAAATGACTCAAAATGGACTTCCCTCGCTACGGTGCCTATTCTCGGACAGGCTCCTAGCCCAGCACCCCGACGCAGGCCGGGATGCTGGGGTGTTGGGGCTAATTAGGTTAACGCTTTTTCTAGCCGATCCAGTGCATTGGAGAGGTTATCCATACTGGTGGCGATAGAGATGCGGACGTGACCGGGAATGCCGAAGGCGGTACCCGGCACCAGGGCGACACCTGCTTTCTCGATCAGATGCTCAGCCAGTTCCAGGTCATTGCTGATGCCATCTATCCCCTTGATCGCCTCCTGAACGCCAGGCAGCACATAGAAGGTGCCATCGGTGGGCAGGCAGCTCACCCCTGGGATCTTGTTGAGGCGCTCGACGACATAATCGTGGCGCTCCTTGAAGGCGACCAGCATCTCTCCGATACACTCCTGGGGTCCTTCCAGTGCCGCCTGAGCCGCGACCTGGGAGATTGAAACCGGGTTGGAGGTGCTTTGGGACTGAATTTTTTTCATCGCCTTGATGATTTCGGCGGGGCCTGCTGCGTAGCCGATGCGCCAGCCGGTCATGGAGTAGGCTTTAGATACACCGTTGAGTACCATGCAGCGGTCACGCAGTTGCGGGCAGGCATTGAGAATATTGACGAAGGGTTCATCCACCCAACGGATATGTTCGTACATATCATCGCTGGCAACGACAATCCTGGGGAACTCCTTCAGGACATCCCCCAGTGCTGCGAGTTCGTCGCGGCTGTAGGACATGCCGGTGGGGTTGGAGGGGCTGTTGATCACCAGCATACGGGTCTTATCGGTGATTGCCGCCGCTAACTGGCTGGGGGTGATCTTGAAGTTCTGCTCTGGGCCTGCGTGAGTCAGTACCGGTATACCCCCTGCAAGGATGGCCATATCGGGGTAGGAGACCCAGTAGGGGGCGGGAATAATAACTTCGTCACCAGGGTCAAGGATCGCCTGAGCCAGGTTGAAGAAGCTCTGCTTGCCTCCGCTGGAGACCAGAATCTCATCCATCTGATAGTCGAAGCCGTTATCACGCTTGAACTTATCGATAATCGCCTGTTTCAGCTCCGGTGTGCCGTCTACCGCAGTATATTTAGTGAAGCCGCTGTTGATTGCCTCAATAGCGGCCTGTTTGATGTGATCCGGTGTATCAAAGTCAGGTTCACCGGCACCGAGGCCGATAACGTCTTTACCCGCAGCGCGCATCTCTTTAGCGCGGGCGGTAATCGCCAGAGTGAGTGAAGGTTTGACTGCCTGTACACGGGCTGAAAGTTTGCTACTCATTGTTATCAAGGCTCAATCTTATGTTTATGATATTGGGAAGCCACTAAACGGCTGGCTGAGACAAAGCACAGAAAACAGCGGATTCAGAGGCTCATTTGCCATAACGAAAGTGCCTGACTGTGCAAACCGAGTATAACTCGCGGTTCCTGCTGCATTCTATCAGGTGTATCGATGGTCGCGACCTGTAATAATAACTAATTCATCGATGCAGCAGAATACCCATGGCGAAAGAATTTAAGCTCAAATCAGACTTTTCTCCCTCTGGCGACCAGCCGGAGGCGATAAAACGCCTGCTGGAGGGGCTAAATGACGGGGAGGCAGCGCTCACTCTGCTGGGGGTGACCGGCTCCGGCAAAACCTTCACCATCGCCAATGTGATCCAGGAGTTGCAGCGGCCGACGCTGATCCTGGCCCATAACAAGACCCTGGCAGCGCAACTCTACGGTGAGATGACGGCATTCTTTCCCAATAATGCTGTTGAGTATTTTGTCTCTTACTACGACTACTACCAGCCCGAAGCCTATGTGCCTTCGTCTGATACCTTTATCGACAAGGATGCATCGGTCAATGAACATATCGAACAGATGCGCCTCTCTGCTACCAAGGCGCTGCTGGAGCGGCCGGACACCATCATCGTAGCCACTGTATCCTGCATATACGGTCTTGGTGACCCCCGCTCCTACCTTAATATGGTATTGCACCTGTCGCGTGGAGAGATTCTCGACCAGCGCGAGATTATTCGCCGTCTTGCCGAGCTGCAGTACACCCGTAATGACGTAGAGTTGCAGCGTGCCACCTACCGGGTGCGTGGTGAGCTGATCGATATCTATCCGGCTGAGTCCGATAGCGAGGCGGTACGCCTGGAGCTGTTTGATGGGGAGGTGGAGCAGATCTCGATCTTCGATCCCCTCACCGGAGAGGTGTTGCGCAAGGTGCCTCGTTTTACTATCTACCCCAAGTCCCACTACGTCACTCCTCGTGAGACCCTGTTGGCGGCAGTGGAGAAGATCAAGGTGGAGTTGAAGGAGCGACTGGAGCATCTCTACAGTGTCAACAAACTGGTGGAGGCCCAGCGCCTGGAGCAGCGCACCCGCTACGATATTGAGATGATTCTGGAGCTGGGTTACTGCTCGGGCATCGAAAACTACTCCCGCTACCTCTCTGGGCGCGAACCGGGCGAGGCACCGCCGACCCTGCTCGACTACCTACCGGAGAACGCCCTGCTGGTGGCCGACGAGAGCCACGTCTCCATCCCTCAGGTGGGAGGTATGTTCCGTGGTGACCGCTCGCGTAAGGAGACCTTGGTGGAGTACGGTTTTCGTCTGCCATCAGCTCTGGATAACCGCCCTCTGCGCTTTGAGGAGTTTGAGAAAAAGGCGCTGCAGATGATTTTTGTCTCCGCTACACCCCGGGCATACGAACTGGAGCGCTCGGGAGCGGTGATCGAACAGGTGGTGCGCCCCACCGGTCTGCTCGATCCTGAACTGGAGGTACGCCCCGCCAGCACCCAGGTGGATGACCTGCTCTCGGAAATCAACCTGCGGGTGGAGCTGGAAGAACGGGTGTTGGTCACTACGCTGACCAAGCGGATGTCGGAGGACCTCACCGACTACCTCCATGACCACGGTATTCGTGTCCGTTACCTTCACTCCGATATCGAGACCGTTGAGCGGGTGGAGATTATCCGTGATCTGCGCCTGGGTGTGTTCGATGTGTTGGTGGGCATCAACCTGTTGCGTGAAGGGTTGGATATGCCAGAGGTCACCCTGGTAGCGATCCTTGATGCCGACAAAGAGGGATTCTTGCGATCGGAGGGGGCGTTGATCCAGACCATTGGTCGCGCAGCCCGCAACGTCAAAGGTAGAGCGATTCTTTACGCCGATAAGATTACCGGCTCAATGCGCCGAGCAATCGACGAGACCGATCGTCGTCGTATCAAGCAGAAGGCCTACAACGAGGCTAACGGTATCACTCCCCAGACCATCCGAAAAGCGGTTGCCGATATTATGGAGGGTGCCCGGGCGGGTGCTCCCATGTCGGCGAAACAGTACGCTAAGGTGGCTGAGGAGGAGGCGGAGTACGCCGCACTTACCCCAGCGCAGATGGCAAAGCGGATCAAAGCACTGGAGAAGGAGATGTACCAGCACGCCCGTGATCTTGAGTTTGAGGAGGCCGCCCGGGTGCGTGATCAGATCCATAAGCTGCAGGCGAATGGGTTGTTGGCTTGAGCATAGTGGGGTGCGGAGATCCCTGTACGTTCTAAAAAGGTGTCACTGCACCCACCTGAAAGTTATCCATCTGCACTGGGTTATTGAGAAGTTACAAAATTAGCGCCCAAGTGGGATTCTTCGCTAGGAGCCTGTCCTATTTTTGGACAGGCTCCTGATATGGTCTGAAGCATCAGGGCCACCACGACAGCAAGCATAAATAGAGTCTCAATAACCGCCCCTCTATCCTCAAGGGGCCTCTGCCTTTACTCCGCCCGCAATGCATCCACTGGATTAAGCCGGGCCGCCTGCCATGCCGGTACCACCCCGGCGATCAGGCCGATCAGGGCGGCGATCCCTTCGGCCAGCAGCACATAGCTCCAGGGGGTGTGGATCGGTAGGGCGGGGATGGTTACCCCCAACAGCCAGGCGCCGCCGGCACCGATGATCAATCCAGCCAGCCCACCCAGGCTTGCCAGTACCACCGCCTCGCCCATAAAGAGCCAGAGGATATCCCCTTGGCGCGCACCAAGTGCCCGCAATAGCCCGACCTCGGATTGACGTTCAGTCACCGAGATAGTCATGATGGTGAGAATGCCGACGCCGCCGACCAACAGGGAGATGCTACCCAGTGCGCCGACGGCCAGAGTCAGAATATTGAGTACATTGCCCATGGTGTCGAGCATCTGGTCCTGGGTGATGATGGTGAAATCCTCGTGGCCGTGGCGCTGCTTGAGTAGCTTGCGGATACGCTCTGCCAACAGTGTACTGTCACTGCCGGGGCTGTAGAGCAGATCCACCTCCATCAGGCTCTCCTGATTGAACATCGCCATCGCCTTCTGGGTGGGGATGTAGACGGTATCGTCCATGTCAAAGCCCAGCAGTTGCCCCTTGGACTCCATTACCCCCACTATGCGATAGCTTTCGCCACCGATACGCACCCGCTCGCCCAGGGGGTTGCCGCTGCCGATCAGCTCCTCACGCATCTTGCTGCCCAGCACCACAAAGGGGCGCGGGTGGGAGGAGTCATCTTCGGGCAGGAAGCGCCCCAATGTCGGCTTCATGCTCCAGACACTGGGCACCTCCGAACTGACCCCAAGCACCATGGCTCGACGGGTATGTTTGCCATACTCCACAGCAGCATTGCCCTGAATCATAGGAACGACCGCCTGAATGCGTGAGAGGCGACCCAGGGCTTCGGCATCCTCCAGGCTCAGCGGGCGCACATTGTTGACGACGGCGCCGGAGATGCCAAAGGTGCCGGTCTTCCCCGGCGCTACGGCAATCAGGTGGGTGCCGAATTGGGTAAACTCACCGAGTACAAATTTATGCACCCCCTCACCAATGGAGGTGAGCAGTACTACCGCCGCGATCCCCACAGCGATACCGAGAGCCGTGAGAAAGCTGCGCATACGGTGAGCGATAACCGAGCCGAGAGAGAGTCTGATGAAGTCATCTATCAGCATGGTTAACGTCCCGACAGGGCTTGGATCGGATCGAGCCGGGCGGCTCGTCTTGCCGGTAGTACACCAAACAGCAGGCCGGTAACCAGTGCGACCAACAGCGCCGCTGCCAGTGCCCACAGAGGGACGCTGAGTGGGAAGTCGGGGAACAGACGGTTGAGTCCCCAGACACCGCTGTAGGCGATAGCTATACCCACCAGAGCACCGAGGGTGGAGAGGAGCCCCGCCTCTATCAGAAACAGTCCGAGAATCTGCCGCTGTGAACCCCCCAATGCCCTGAGTAAACCGATCTCTGCGGTACGCTGGGAGACTGCTACCAGCATCACATTCATGATTAGAATGCCGGCCACCCCGAGGCTGATGGCGGCGATGCCGCTGACAGTGAAAGTGAGTACCTGAAAGATCTCATCAAAGGTCGAGAGTAGGGCATCCTGGGTGATGACGGTGACATCCTCCTCACCGTTGTGTCTGGCACGCAGAATATCAGTGACTGCCTGTTTTGCTTTGGGAATCGCCCCACGGCCATTGGCCTGAACCAGTATGCGGAACAGCGATTCGGTATTAAACAGGCTCTGTGCACGAGAGACTGGGATAATGGCAAGATCCCCCACATCCATCCCCAGGGATTCGCCCATGGGTTTGAGTACACCGATCACCCGGAAGCGGCTGTCGTGAATCCTGATCCACTGCCCCAATGCGCGCTTATTGCCGAACAGTTCCTGGCGCAAAGTAGTGCCAATAACGGCCACAGCACTGCCACGGGTCGGCTCCTCCTGAGGCAGGAACTCACCCAGGGCCATCTCCATGTTGCGCACCGGCAGCAGTTCGGCGGTGGACCCCATCACTGTAATCTCCCGCTCCAGCTGTTGGTAAGAGACCGGGGCAGAACCGATGACGAGGGGTGCCACCAGGCGCACTGTGCTCGTGCGGCGTAGGGCGAGGGCATCACTCAAGGTGAGCTGCTCCGGTGTGCCGCCGATCAGGGGTGGAGCCCCACCGGTGGTTTCGCTACGCCCCGGCAGTACCACCAGCAGATGGGTGCCAAGGCCGGAGAATTCGTTACTGACATAGCTTCGCGCACCCTCGCCCAGGGCGGTAAGCACCACCACCGAGCCTATACCTATAGCCATCGCCAGCAGCATCAGCCAGGTGCGTACCCGCGCCCCTGTCAGTGCATTGCTGGAAAATTTCAGTGCATCTTCAGTCAGCATTATTTGGAAAACTCAAATTAACACCTCTGCCAAATTCTATCGCCCCGGGTGGTGGAGCGTCTACGCCGTCATCGGCTGTAGGAGCTGCGCCCTCGCCGTGATGTGCCTCGCACGATCCCCGCTGTACTCCCTACCCATCGCTAACAATCGCCCCATCCACCATATGAATGGAGCGTCGTGCCCGCTCACCAATCTCCGGGTCATGGGTGACCACCAACAGCGTGATTCCGCTGTGGTTGAGTGCCTCAAGGGTCTTGATCACATCATCACCGGAAGATTTGTCGAGATTGCCGGTGGGTTCGTCTGCCAACAGAATCACCGGCTCCATAATGGTGGCACGGGCGATGGCGACACGCTGGCGCTGGCCACCGGAGAGTTGGTCTGGTCGGTGTTCAGCCCGATCACTCAGACCAAGGGCATCAAGGGCCTTGGTGATTCGCAGCTCCCGTTCATCAGGCTCTACCCCGGCCAGCACCAATGGCAAGCCGATATTCTCCGCTGCCGTTAAGCGCGGTATCAGATGAAACGCCTGAAAAACAAAACCGATACGATCACGCCGCGTTTTGGCCAATTGCAGTTCAGATAGGCGGGTGGTATCGGTACCGTCAAGCCGGTAGCTGCCGCTGTTGGGACGGTCCAGCAGGCCGAGGATATGGAGTAGGGTAGACTTCCCCGAGCCTGAAGGTCCCATAATGGAGAGGTAGCTGCCAGCCTCCAACTCAAGGTCAACCGACTTCAGGGCGTGGACGGTCTCATCCCCCACCAGGAACTCTCGATTGATACCTTCAAGCCGGATCATTGTGATTACCGGCTCTGTACAATGACACTGAAAACCATCCCGCTGGGAATAAAGTTGTATTTGGAGCGAACTTGTACGCGATCAGATCCGAGGCATGTTCTTCGCGAAAAAGTTCGTTCCTACACAGTGACACAGGATTATTGTGCATAGTCATTTTGCGCTTTGTCACTCTCCAGTTCCGCCAGAGCACCATCCTTTACGCCGTCCCGATCCACCGAGGTGACCACCAGATCACCCACGGCCAGCCCTTCCAGCACCTCTGTGGCATCCCAGTT
Source organism: Sedimenticola sp. (assembly GCA_040505915.1). GTDB lineage: Bacteria > Pseudomonadota > Gammaproteobacteria > Chromatiales > Chromatiaceae > Vondammii. The sequence goes on from JBEVXV010000113.1 coordinate 31,935, forward strand.
CGACATGCCTGTCTCGATCTCACGCAGCTCAAGCACCCCCTCATCAGGGTGAAATAGATAGACCTTATCCCCGCCCAGTACCGCCTCGGTAGGGATGCGCGGAGTCTCCTTGTGCAGATCGAGAATGACTTCTACATCGGCCGAATAGCCAGCCAGCAGCTCATCAATATCTTTGGGATGGGTAAACTCCACTTCCACATCCACCGTGCGCGCCTGTTTCTCCAGGTCGAGTACATAGGGAGCGATACGTCGCACAGTGCCGGGAAAACGCCGTTCGCCAAAGGCGTCGAGGCTTACACGGGTGATCTGACCAACGCGGATTTTTGGTGCATCGACCTCATCAATGGGGGCGGCAACATAGAAGCAGGTGGTGTCTATCAGATCGACTGCTGGGGGTGTAGGGATGCCGGGAGGGGATGGGGTGACATACTCGCTCAGCTCACCGTTGACCTCTGCCACTATGCCGTCAAATGGCGCAATCAATCGGGTACGTTCAAGCTGGGCGCGGATCACCTCTACTCGGGAGGTGGATACCCGGTAACTGGCATTGGCCGATTCGCAGGCGGCCAACATCGCCCTTGCCTCCGTCTCCACCTTATCCACCGCCTCTTCAGATATGGCTCCGCTCTTCACTAGTCTGGCCAGCCGGTTGGCCTCACGCCGCGCTACATCGGCTTGAAGACAGGCACTACGGGCGTTGGCGCCAGCTGACATGGTCTCCGCCTGATTGAGTGCGATCTCTGCCATCAGATCCTTGTTCCAGAGCGCCAGCAGCAGCTTCCCCATCTTTACCCGGTCACCCTCGTGGACGTTCAGTTCAGCGATCTGACCGCCTATTCCCGGAGACAGCCTAGCCCGACGGCAAGCCTTTACCGTGCCCGCTCGGGTATTGGCCACCGTCTTCTCGACCAAGCCCTTCGCAACCGCTTTTACCTCAACGGTGACTGGCTTCTCCCGTCCGCTGTACCAGAGGGTAGCCACCAAGCTACAGCCCAGCAGCAGAAAGATAATTATAAGTCTCGGTTTACGGGCCATGTAGTGTTCCTTGGATACCCTTGGTTAGGATCGAATGCCATCTACCTGGGAAGTTATTGCCAGTTTTCTGTTGTAGGTGCAACTTTAGTCGCGATGGAATGTGGCACAATATCAAGCTCTGGTGCTATACCGATCGCGACTAAAGACTGGCCTACGGAAAAAAGAGCAAACCATTTAGCCAACACAAGCACGACTTAAGGAACCTCTGAATAAGTTTGGCCGAATTAAATTGTGCTCAGGAGGCGCAAGATCAATGAGAAAATCCCAGACAATAGCGGGCTATGAGCAAGATTTTCGACGCTGATATTGTCTCTCTTGAGAACACGGTGATCAGTCATGACTTGTCCAGAGGCTCCCTGACTTCACCTACATACAAATTGAGTATAGTCGCCCTGCCATTTCAGCGGTTGATCTGGGAGCTAAAAAAATATCCTAAACTATTGCCCTCGGCCCGAGGGCTGTGTATTATTCGCCACCTTATTAGGCGCGTAGCTCAGTTGGTTAGAGCACTACCTTGACATGGTAGGGGTCGTTGGTTCGAATCCGATCGCGCCTACCAAATTCGGCGGGAAAAACAAATGGTTAGAACATCACGTTCTAGCCGTTTTGTTTTTACCCTCAACTTAAGTCCATATTAAGTCCAGTAAGTCCCGCTCACTCCTAGGAGCCTGTCCGAGAATAGAGGCACCGTTGCGAGGGAAGTCCATTTTGAGTCATTTTTTTTCGGTCATTTGAGACGAATAGTTACTCTTATTCAACGAAAATGAGCGGAAAAAAGGGCCGAAATGGGCTTTCCCAGTAGGTGTCCTATTCTCGGACAGGCTCCTAGTTAGCTCTTGTGGTGTTATCAGGGCTTCAAAAATCCCTCAATTTTGTGCCGGTTCATTAGAACCAATTCTATCTAGTGTATGAATTCCTCCATGGGTTTTTCAACCCGTATCAGTTGGCTTATGCGCAATGGTTTATTGTACTCCTTTTGTTTTTCATCGAGCCGCTGAAGGCAAGTGATGACACGCCAGAATATGATGGCAGCACAGCCTTTGATACTTGATGATCACAGATCAAAGCTGCTGGCACCGTCTATGGTTCCAAAGAACAGCTCCTCATAGGTAATGATCCGGTGACGGTTATCCAGATGAATACAGCTGAATACCTTTTGCTCTCGACCAGACAGCTTCGAAACCAGGTAACGCTTTGTATTGTCAGGGGATGTTAAACCCCCATC
>JBEVXV010000114.1:0-7964 GCA_040505915.1 Sedimenticola sp.
CACCTCAGCCACGGCAATCCAGCACCCCGATCTGGCGGATGTGCGTGGCCAGCACCACGCCAAACGCGCCCTGGAGATCGCCGCTGCTGGAGGTCACAGCCTGCTGATGATCGGCCCTCCTGGCACTGGCAAATCGATGCTGGCAAGCCGCCTGCCCGGGATACTGCCGGAGATGAGCGAAGAGGAGGCGTTACAAACCGCCGCGATTCTCTCCGTCAGTAGCCGTGGCTTTAATATCGACGATTGGCGCAGGCGCCCTTTTCGAACGCCTCACCACACCGCTTCCGGGGTAGCACTGGTGGGAGGGGGCAGCAACCCCCGCCCCGGCGAGATCTCCCTCGCCCATAATGGAGTGATGTTTCTTGACGAACTGCCGGAGTTTGATCGCAAGGTGCTGGAGGTACTGCGCGAGCCGCTGGAGAGTGGCCGCATCACCATCTCCCGCGCCGCCCGCCAGGAGGAGTTTCCTGCGCGTTTTCAGCTGATCTCTGCAATGAACCCCTGCCCCTGTGGCTACCATGGTGAGAGCAGCGGTAAAAAGAATTGTCGTTGCAGTGCCGACCAGGTGCTGCGCTACCGCAACCGCATCTCCGGCCCGCTCCTCGACCGGATTGATATGCATATTGAGGTGCCTATGCTGCCACCGGAGATGCTAAGCCGCCCTCCGGAGGGGAGCGAAGGTAGTCCCCTGATACGTGAACGGGTAGAGCGGGCAAGGCAGATACAACTCCAACGGAGTGGTTGTGCAAACAGTCAACTTCAAGGCAAACAGCTGGACCACGCCTGCTCGCTCACCGCTGAAGGGCTCTCTCTGGCCCAACGCGCCATGGATCGGCTGGGACTCTCCGCCCGCGCCTATCACCGTATTTTAAGATTGGCACGTACCGTTGCCGATATAGCCGAATGCGATACTATACAACCGAACCATATCAGCGAAGCGGTCGGCTATCGTCGGCTTGATCGGCAGCCCTGAAACAGTGTCGCGGTAAAGAAATACGGCTGCCTGTCGATCTTTGTTATATGACCTACAGGAGAAAATCCACTATGTGGCGCAGCCTGACGCTCTTTCTAGCACCCTCCCTCGTTTTTGCCTTTGGTGATATTGAGCACGCAACCAGCATCCATGACTCCAAGTGGGAGTATGCAGGCACCCCCACGGAGTGTGTGCTGATGCATAAGGTCAGCGGCTACGGCAACGCCTGGTTTATCCACCGTGCAGGCCAGGAGCCGGTACTGGAGATAGAGGTTAATCGGCGTTACCAGAGTGAGGGAGTGGCGGCGATCAAAGAGAGTCCTCCAGCCTGGGTTCACGACCCCGACCCCTCACGAGTGGAGGAGGTACAGATCAAGAAGGGGAGTAAACCTTTTGTTATCTCTCCGGCCCAGAGCTTGTGGATGCTTGAGACCCTACAGAAAGGGTGGGTGGCACAAGTTGAACATGCCAATTCGGGACGAAAAAACAGTCAGGTCAGAATCTCCATCAATCCGGTCAGCTTTCAAAAACCTTTTCGCAGCTACCAGGAGTGCATCAAACAGCTTCTCCCCTACACCTTCGAAGAGGTACGTAGACACACCTTCTATCTAGGCCCCAAGCAGGCAGGCCTCAGCCAGGAGATGCGTGTTGAGCTGGACAAGGTTGCCGCCTTCATTGGAGCCAGCCCCACAGAGTACAAGGTCACCGTGGAAGCGCACACCGACAATGTCGGGCGCCGCGCCGTCAACCGGAAGCTGTCGGCAAAGCGCGCCAAGAGTATAGCGGACTACCTGATCAGCAAAGGGGTGGCAAAAGCCTCTATCAGTGCCAAGGGTTTGGGCGAGTCTCGTCCGAAAGCAAGCAACCGCAGCAAGAAGGGACGGGGGCTTAACCGTCGGGTGGAGGTGCGTTTGGTGGAGGTTAAGAAGTAGGTTTGTAGGTTCTTCCGGTGGAAGCGTACTTAATGATGCCTCGGCAGGGCAGAGCTGGCACAGTGGCCGGAACCCACGCACAAGAGGGGGCAGGTCTAGATTCGAAACATTTCATCATAATTACTTGTTTTGTTGATCATCCCTTTCTTTGAGCCCACCTTTCTTACGACCGTTCCCACCATGGTGGTAGAGTAGGAATTTCAACCCATAAAATTAACAACTATTCAGATACCCCCCAGGGTATCGTGTACAGACCAGATGGATTTTGCGAGAGTGATACCGTAGAAACTCCGTCAGACACGCACAAAAAAAGAGACCGATCTAACTCAATAACCCGACGTTGTTCCGTCAACCAGGGCAAGAGACACAAGAAGACCCTGTACAGACTCCTAGGAGCTTGTCCGAGAATAGCGATATAAAAAAACCGCCGAACCTCACGGATCGACGGCTTCTATTGGAATAGGGAAGAGCGCTTACTCTGCCTCATCCTCGGCCCACTTCTTGGTCGCTTCTTCCGCCATCTTCTGCAACTCTCCACTGGCGTGCATCTCCAGGGTAATATCACAGCCACCCACCAGTTCTTTATCAATATAGAGCTGTGGGAAAGTTGGCCAGTCGGCGTAACGAGGCAGATTTTCGAAGATCTCAGGATCTGCCAGTACGTTGACATAAGTGCATTTAACACCACAATCCTGTAGTGCGGCAGCCGTACGAGAGGAGAACCCGCACTGTGGAAACTGGGGTGTCCCCTTCATATAGAGCACGATAGGGTTACCCTCAACCTGCTCCTTAATACGATCCATTACATCCATCAATTCACCTCAACTCGGTCATCAAAAAATAGTTACTTGAATATGGCCCCCAGGAGGCACTTTTTCAAGGTGGGTCAAAATAGCTTCAGTGTGGCAATAATTGTGGTTATTAATCCAAGCAGCAGATTGATGCCGATAATCTGACGAATCCGGTTCATCTGTGCACCTGCTGCGGGGAGGTCACCCGCTGCCAACGCCTCACCCATGTGCCGGTAGGGCTGAGTATATACATAGGTAAAGAGCCCCATCATCACCAGCCCCAGGAGCAGCATCAGATGCACATACCCGCCCATATGCCCCTGAAATGTGACTATGAATATCCACAAACCACTGGTCATAATCAGAATAATAGAGATCCAGACCCAGAGAAAAAAATGATCAAGCACCCCTTTCAGCAGGGGTAGTCTCTGGGGTGGCTCCAGTACCTGGGCCGCCGTGGGGCGTAGAGCCATATGGGCGAAGAACATCCCCCCAACCCAAACGATGGTGCCAAGAAGGTGCAGCGTCATTGCGATTGAATTCATGGTTATTTCTCCTAAAAAGCCATAATTGGGGCATATTAGGCCGCATGCCGATGAGAGTAAACCTGGAAATTTAGGTCACTATTCGGCTCGGTTCGGGGTCGATAGCGACAAGGTAGCGGGTCATCACCCGGCACTGAGAGAGAGGGTGACCGGTTGATGGAGAGAGCGTCGGTCGTGGCTCAGTTGTGCGGTGACACCTAAAATTGTACTTTTTCCCTCTCTTCCATGGCCAGGATCAACTGGTTGCGCTGCTCGTCGATAAGGAAGGAACCGGCATGCTTGGAGACGCTGGTACGCTTCTCCACCCGGCTACCGGCCAGGCCAAGCATCAGGATTTCAGTTTTTGACTCTTCACTCTTTTCCCAGACTCTTTGTCGCTATCTCGGTTTTTGTCCTGATTAAAAGGCGTTATCCCTCTTATCTGCACGAATAGCATAGATCAATCGAGTCTGACCCCATCGATACATGACCCCATCGATACAAGATTTAAGTTGACTCTTATTGAGAGCCATTCCTATACTTAACAGGACTACTCGTCAAGTCGTTTCTGGAACATGCCCATATACTTTGGAGGTCGTCATATGAACCTGGACTTATTGCTCACCATGCAAAACGAAGACTTCCGTAAAGCATTCGGGGTACGCCTGAAGAACCTGCGCAAGCAGAAACGGTGAAAATTCGCTTTCAGCAACTCAACAAGTACGAGAGTGGCCTGAACCTGCCACCGGCGGAGATGTTGATCAAGCTGGCCGATGCTCTGGGTACCACCGTGGATTTCCTGCTCACCGGCAACCCTGCCGCTGGGTAATGCGCGGCTATTCAAGCGATTTAAGGCGGTTGAAGACTTCGATGGAGCAGATCAGGAGACGGTTATCAGCCAGATTGATGCCATGATCGCCAAGCAGCAGATGCAAACTACTCTTATATCCTTGGACGATCAGGCCGCCACTGGCTAACCCATTTTGGAGAACGATTATGCAAGCAGCTAAACAGGAAGCGCTCAACATCATCGGCCAACTACCAGAAGATACCGACATGGATGAGATCATGTACCGGCTTTATGTGCTGGATAAGATCAGGAAGGGGCAGGTAGCGGTGGAACAGGGCAAGACCACCACCAGCGAGGAACTCAAGCGAGAAATCGATTCATGGTGATCTGGTCGGAACCGGCCAAAACCGACCTTCGGTCCATCCATGATTTTATTGCCCACGACTCCCGCCACTATGCCAAGAAAGTAGCACAGGATATTCGGGAGAAGACGGATATTCTAAATGCGTTGCCGAAAGCCGGAAAGAAAGTATCAGAACTCAATGAAGAGGCGGTCAGGGAGCTATCACTGTATTCCTACCGGATTATTTATGCGATCAAGGAACCTGATATTTTCGTGCTGGCCGTGGCGCATAAACGGCAGGATTTGCAACCAGAGATGATTAGGCGATAGGAACACAGTAAGCCCCGCAATGGCGGAGCTTGAGTGGTTGTTTTTTGCTATTTCAAGAGCTTTCACCCCGGGCCTTTGCATTTAAGGGCTTCGCCCCCTTTTTTATTTAAAGATGATCCACTCAGCGCACCCAAGCGCCCTGTTCCGGTGCCCTGGTTGCAGTTGAAGGGGTTGTGGCTGGCTGCTGCCGGGTTCGATGTTAGAACACCGGTGCGGGTCAGGGTGATGCAGGGGTGTTTGGTGGTAACGTCAGTGGATCAATAATGGAAAAGCCCCGCTTGGCTGGATGGCCGTTCGGGGCTTTTTATGGGATCAAATGCTGGATAACTTTAACGCCCGTATTTAGGGCATTTAGTAAACTGTTACCGCAAAAAACAAGGACAGCCACCACTAAAAAAATAAATTCATCTATATATATAGATGAATTTCTGTCACATGGAGTGGCGGATGATTATAATGTTATATTCCTTGACACTCCGGTAAGTATGACTAATAATCATACCAATGGAGGCATCATATGAGTAGTAGTAAAATAGCAATCACACTAGAATCTGGAATGCTGGCCGAAGTTGATGCGCTGGTAAAGAATCGCCTATTCCCAAATCGAAGTCGCGCAATTCAAGAGGCTGTAAAAGAAAAATTAAGCCGCTTAAATCACAGTCTTTTAGCGCGGGAGTGTGCGAAGCTGGAGCCAAAGTATGAAAAAGCACTAGCAGAAGAAGGGTTTACTGAGGATATGTCCGAATGGCCAGAATATTAAGGGGGGAGGTTCGTTGGGCAGAGCTAAATCCAACTCGAGGGCATGAACAAGCGGGGCGTAGGCCTGTACTCATACTCAGCCAGGATGTTTTCAACAAACGTTCTGGTACCGTTATTGCTATGGCTCTAACTAGCCAGCCGCAAAAAGCTGGTTTTCCGCTAACTTATCCTCTTGATTCTAAACAATTACAAAAGGCATCGTGGGTAAAAATCAGCCAAATACGCACTTTGTCAGCGGAAAGAATTGGAAAAAAATTGGGTGCTGTCGAGCCTGAACAACTATCAGAAATCATTGATGGTCTCAACCAAATAATCGGAATATAACAAGGCCCATCAACTCGGACAATTTACAGCGTTGCTTTTTTGCGTATTCGCTACAAAAAACAAGGACAGCCACCACTAAAAAATACTAACCATCAGCAGATTAAATAGATAATTTCAGACAAACATTGCTTGGTTGAATGGTTCTGGGGTCAAAAACGAAGTGAAGTGGGAAGTGTGAGGGGCAATTATCACAATAGGGGACAGACCACGGTTTCCCTACTCGTTACCAAACAAGCACTGAGACTCGACATCTGACCTCATTTTCGGTCGTCCAGATTTACCTGGTGTTACACGTCGCCCTAATGCCTCCGCAACCTGTGTCTGAAATCGAGTACTACCTAACGCATAGTTCCCATTTGTTGCTGCTCGAATATCATCAACCAATCCTGGATCAATGTGGTATCGAAAAAGTTCACTGTACGCACAGATTCGAGTCGCATCTTCATTGCCTAGAGCGGTGTATAGAGGGTGGGGTGTAATTAGTTTTGATGAATCACCTTGTGCATTGGCTCGATAGCTTGACCATGTGTATTCGGCTGGATGTTCAACCATATTGGCACGTACTGGATTGAGTTCAATATACCGATAACATCCAAGAACGTAATCCTCCTCTTGTGTGAGGCATGAGCGGAACCGACCCTCCCACAGGGTACCGCTGCGTCGATAGGTACGGTTGACATACTGAACGTATCGTTGCCCAAGCCTCTTCATTAACTCACCTGCCCCGTGCGCTTTTTCAGGCGTCAAAAGTAGGTGCACATGATTAGTCATCAATGCATAAGCGTGAATAAAACAGCCACTGCTTTGTGCATAGCTATTGAGCCATTCTAAGTAGAACTGATAATCCTCATCTGCAAAGAAACAGGCTTGCCGGTTATTACCACGCTGTATTAGATGAAGGGGGACTCCAGGAAGGGTAATTCGTGGTCGTCTTGGCATGTGATGATCCTCCATGATCGTTGATCAATGTAAAAGTTAACATGGAAACCGTGGTCTGTCCCCTATTGTCCTTGTCCCCTATTGTCCTGAGTTTGTCAGGGCATGATAACCCTGCTAACGATAATGAAACCGATTGACTTTGTGGGTTGAAATTCCTATCCTGCGAATTAGGCTTCTATATGCTAGCAAAGGCTTCACCCCCTTGAAAACCGTGACTAATACACCGATACTGTATTAGTAGTCGACGGAGTGAGACAACTGATGAAAAAGTCCCAAATCAAAGCGCTAAAACAAGCCATACGCACCTATACAGATAGGGCGACCAAAAGCCGGGCCAAAGCACGTGCAACCCTGATCAAGGAAGGGATCTACCTTGATGACGGCAGCCTGTCGCCGAACTATCAGCCAGCCAAAAAGACGGCAGCCTAAACCCTGTCCCGTCTCCACACCTCTTTTATCCTTGGTTACCATGGCTGCGATCACGCCGTGGGCGAACGCGTATTGAACGGCGAAGCCAACTTGGCCATGAGCGACAAGGACTATGATTGGCTGGGGCCGGGTGTCTACTTCTGGGAAGCCGATCCCGTCCGTGCACGCGAATGGGCCGAAGAGAAGGTAACCCGCAGCGATTATGAAACCCCTTTCGTCATTGGTGCGGTTATCGACCTCGGTAACTGCCTGGACCTCATGGCCAGGGAGGATCTGGAATTGGTGGCCGCCGCCTATGCCTCCCTTCACAGCATTCATGATACCGATGGCCGCTTGAGTAAGCTGCCAACCAACCGAATGGGTAATGACAGAAAACTCCGCTTTCTTGACTGCGCGGTAATCCGCCACCTGCACAGCATAGCCCAAAATTCGGGCGTGCCGGAAATTGAACCCATCGATGCCGTACGCGGGCTTTTCACCGAAGGCGGTGAGCTATTCCCCGGCAGTGGGTTCAAACGTCAGACCCATATCCAGCTTGCTGTCTATAACCCCGCTAATATCAAGGGTTTCTTTCGGGTGCCGGAGGATTAAGGGGCGCGTGGAAACAGCATGCCGTAATCAGAAGCATAGGAATTTCAACCCACAAAGTCAATCGACCTCCACGTCACAAAAAGGATATTCGTGCCCTAAGAAACCGAATCTTGGCGGGAGTGATGTTGAACAGTTTGGGTTTATGGCTTTCATTGTCTGCGGGCAGCTCGGCCTTGTAATCTGAAACCACTGTTTCAGGTTTATATAGGCCGGTATATAAGGAGATGTTGCGGGGTTTT
>JBEVXV010000115.1:0-4530 GCA_040505915.1 Sedimenticola sp.
GTTAATAGCCTATACTGGAAGAAGGGTGGTCGATTTAGTTTTTTCAGCGGAATTCAAAACCATTAGTAATCCTTGTGGTAAGTAACTTTCCGTTAATATCTGTTAAGTGGCACATTGCTTGCTATTTCATGCTAGACCGAGAGGCAGGTGTGGGCGGTGAAAAATTATGAAATATCCGGGTTAGCGTTGGATTATGCATGAGATGTCGTTATGTGAGGGTATCCTTCAGGTGCTTGAAGAGAGCGCCGAGAGCCAGGGTTTCAGCAGGGTAAAAACGGTTTGGCTTGAGATAGGCGCCCTTGCCGGTGTAGAAATAGAGGCGATGCGTTTTGGCTTCGATGCCGTGATGAGAGGTTCACTAGCAGAAGGTGCCGGGCTTGAGATTATTGGTCTGCCCGGTGAGGCCTGGTGTATGCAGTGTGGTAAAACAGTCGCGGTCAAGCAACGCTTTGATCAATGCCCGGATTGTGGTGGTTATCAGTTACAGGTTACCGCTGGTGACCAGATGCGTATTAAAGAACTGGAGGTGGAGTGATGTGTACCGTATGCGGTTGCGGTGAAGGCGAGACCCAGGTTGAGGGGCATGAGCACTCTCATGAGCACCCCCACGATCACCACCACCATCATCACGCTCACGATGACCACAACCATGATTATGGTCAGGGGCCGGCTCACGCCCATGCCCCCGGTCTTAGCCAGTCGCGCATGGTGCAGATCGAACAGGATATCCTCGGCAAGAATAACGAGTACGCAGCCGCCAATCGCCGCCGTTTCAACGAGCAGGGGATACTGGCATTGAATCTCGTCTCCAGCCCAGGCTCGGGAAAGACTACGCTGCTGACACGCACCATTGATAACCTCAAGGCTGATCTCTCCCTCGCAGTGATCGAAGGTGATCAACAGACCACCAATGACGCCGAGCGTATTCGCGAGACGGGGGTTAAGGCGGTGCAGATCAACACCGGCAAGGGGTGCCACCTCGACGGCCATATGGTGGGTCACGCTATGGAGACACTGAAGCCCAATGACCGCAGCGTGCTATTTATAGAGAATGTCGGCAATTTGGTCTGCCCCGCCGCCTTTGATCTCGGTGAGGCCCATAAGGTGGCGATACTCTCGGTCACCGAAGGTGAAGACAAACCGATCAAATACCCCGATATGTTCCATGCCGCTGATCTGATGATCCTCAATAAGATCGATCTGCTTCCCTATCTCGATTTTGATGTGGAGAAGTGCATTGAGTATGCCCGACGGGTCAATCCCGGTATCAAGGTGCTGCAACTATCGGCCACTACGGGAGAGGGAATGGAGAGTTGGCAACAGTGGATCAAGGCTACTCGTGAGGTGGCGTTGATTGGCCACTCGGCTCCATGAGCTTTTTAAAGCGTAAAAGCATCAAAGCAGAACGCAGAGTACGCAGAGAGACACTGAGAACGCAGAGAAAAACTACTATGGTTTTGGAGTGGTTGTAGGAGCGAACTTGTTCGCGAAGAGCACAGTTCGAAGCTAATCGCGAACAAGTTCGCTCCCACAATCGATTCCAGAATTATTGTGCAGAGCTATTAAACATACCCCTTCCCGGTAAGGTAAGGGTGTAAGCCGGAACTTGAAAAGAGATAAATAAATCCATGTGCCTCGCACTCCCCGCTCAGATCGTTGAGATCGACGAAACAACCGACAGTGCCATCGCTTCACTCGGTGGTGTAAAGAAAGAGATCTCCCTCGCGCTGGTGGAAGACGCCCGGGTGGGTGACTATGTACTTATTCATGTGGGTTACGCGCTCAACAAGGTGAGTGAAGAGGAGGCGGAAAAAACGCTGGCGCTGTTTGCCGAGGCAGGCCTCACACCGGAGGCGGCTGGGTGAAATATATCGATGAGTTTCGCTCTGGTGAACTGGCTACAAAGCTGGCTTCGGCAATAGGGGCGGAAGCGGAGAGCGGCAGAGATTACAACCTGATGGAGTTCTGTGGCGGCCACACTCACGCCATCTTTCGTTATGGTGTGCAGGATCTGATGCCGGATAACGTCAACTTTATCCACGGACCCGGCTGCCCGGTCTGCGTGCTTCCCATAGGGCGTATCGATAACGCTATCCATCTGGCGGAAAATCGCGATGTCATCCTATGTACTTATGGCGACCTGCTGCGGGTACCGGCGAGTGGCCGTAAAAGCTTGCTTAAAGTAAAGGGTACCGGCGCGGATATCCGTATGGTCTACTCGACTCAGGATGCGCTGAAGATTGCCCGTGATAATCCTGAGCGCCAAGTAGTCTTTTTTGCCATTGGCTTTGAGACTACAACACCACCGACCGCCGTTGCTATCAAACAGGCCAAGGCTCAAGGGCTGAAGAATTTCACCGTCTTCTGCAATCATGTTCTTACACCGGCGGCTATTCAGAATATTCTTGAGTCGCCCGAAGTGCGGGAGATCGGCTCTGTCTCTATCGACGGTTTTTTCGGTCCCTCCCACGTCAGCTCCATTATCGGCAGTCGTCCCTATGAGTTTTTTGCCGAAGAGTTTCAACGGCCGGTGGTGATCGCAGGTTTTGAACCCCTGGATGTAATGCAGTCGGCGCTGATGCTGATTCGTCAGCTCAATCAGGGACGCTACGAGGTGGAGAATGAATACACCCGGGTGGTTACCCGTGACGGCAACACCAAAGCCCAGGCGTTGGTCGCCGAAGTGCTGGAGCTACGTCGTATTTTTGAATGGCGTGGGCTGGGGTTGGTGCCTTACAGTGCGCTTCAGATCAAAGCCCCCTTTGCCGAGTTTGATGCCGAGAAACGATTCGATATTCCAGCGGTTGAAGCTGCCGATGTTAAGGGGTGTGAGTGCCCCACCATTCTGCGTGGCGCTAAAAAACCCACCGACTGCAAACTGTTTGGTACCGTCTGCACACCGGACAACCCTATGGGCTCCTGTATGGTCTCATCTGAGGGAGCTTGCGCTGCGTACTGGAGTTATGGTCGTTTTCGTGAGGCGGGGTAGGTTAAAGCGGATCGCAGAGAATGCGGAGGAGCACAGAGAATACAGAGAACACAGAGACAATTGCATTTGATCTCGCGCAAAGACGCAAAGGCGCAATGAAAACAGTAAAATATTGTCTGGCAGTTCCTTAGACCCGAAGCAACAGCGCCTTTGTTGCGAATATGCTCTTTCGTTTTCCTTGGTGCCTTTGCGCGAAAATTTGACCTAAAGTCAGTGCTGTTTCACTCAGAGACCTCTGTGATCCATTTTGTGATATATAGAAATGAAAAATAAAAGAATCCAAAACCGAATCGATATTAAAAATGGCAACGTCGATATGACTCATGGCAGTGGCGGTCGCTCCATGGCTCAGCTCATCGAGGGGCTGTTTTTCAAGTACCTGGATAATGAACTGCTGCGTCAGGCCAATGACCAGGCGGCCTTCAATGTGCCTGCCGGGCGTATGGTGATGAGTACCGATGGGCATGTGATTTCACCGCTATTTTTCCCCGGCGGCGATATCGGCTCTCTCTCGGTTCACGGCACCGTCAACGATGTTGCCATGTCAGGCGCCAGGCCACTCTATCTTGCTGCCGGTTTTATTCTCGAAGAGGGGTTCCCTCTGGCCGATCTGGAGCGCATTGTTGCCAGCATGGGTGCTGCCGCCAACAAGGCTGGCGTACCCATAGTGACCGGTGACACCAAGGTGGTGGAGAAAGGCAAGGGTGACGGTATCTTTATCACCACCACCGGTATTGGTGTGGTGCCTGAAGGCGTTGAAATTTCCGGTGATCTGGCCCGCCCGGGTGATGCCATTCTGGTCAGCGGCAGCCTCGGTGATCACGGTGTGGCGATCATGTCGAGCCGGGAGAATCTGGAGTTTGAAACCACCATCGAATCCGACTCCGCTGCCCTCCATACCCTGGTGGCGGATATGGTGGCGGCGGTACCTGCTATTCACTGTCTGCGTGATCCGACTCGCGGCGGGTTGGCCAGCACCCTCAACGAGCTTGCCCAGCAGTCAGGGGTCGGCATGAAGCTGAATGAGTCATCGATCCCGATCAAGCCCCAGGTAGCCGCCGCCTGTGAACTGCTTGGATTGGATCCTCTCTATGTAGCTAACGAAGGCAAGCTGGTCTGTATCTGTAAACAGAGCGATGCAGAAACGTTACTGGCGGTGATGAAACAACACCCACTAGGCACAGGTGCCGCCATCATCGGTGAAGTGATAGAGGATGAACTCGGCTTTGTACAGATGGAGACCAGCTTCGGCGGCAGCCGGGTAGTGGATTGGCTGGCGGGAGAGCAGTTGCCGAGGATCTGTTGAGTAATACACACCACACAGGTGTACAGAACTGTATGGAGCGAACTTGTTCGTGAAGAGTGTCCTACGAAGCCAATCGCGAACAAGTTCACTCCTACGGGGAGGTGTTTCTTGAACAGTGATGGCAGCTATGTGGTGTTAGGTAGAACCTGCAGGTAAACAGGACTCTGCTGGATGATGGCGTAGGAGCGAACTTGTTCGCGAAGAGTCTCCTACGAAGCCAATCGCGAACAAGTTC
>JBEVXV010000116.1:0-6028 GCA_040505915.1 Sedimenticola sp.
GTCTTCAAATTTGAAAAACATACCCTTTCTGAAGAATGGAATAGCCTGAAATTTTGAATGGACCAATGAAATAGCGTGGAAAATTGGCATGGAACAGCCCATTAAGTTACTTGGTGTTGAATGGGTTAACCTACACGTTGCTGGGCTGTAAACACCCAATTCATCATCACCAATATATCCTCTATTTTCCAGATTTACCAGTATCAATGGATGCAGGGTCCAATTGTCAATGGAACGGAGCGGGAATCGTTCTGTATGAAAGGAACTGCCAACTTCTCCAGTGCTATATCCAAAGCTTTTGAACTTGATGGTTTGTGCTTCTTAACCTTAACACCCTTCAACCCTTAATTCTTAACCCTTCCACCCACGTCTGACGTGGAATCTCCCATTCTCACATTCAGACCAATCAGAAAATGAAATTTAGACCAGTCCTTTACAACAGGAGTGTTTTTTCTCGTGCCCGCTTGTGGTCATCAGGATATAGTCTGCACTTTGGCATGCGTGAGTGCGTTAGTGCATGCATGCGTGCATTCAGATTAGTGTTAATGTTTCAATACAGCAGAAGTGTAAGGTTTCAGATTCAGAAACCGTCAACCATGAAAACTTAACCCTCAGGTTAATTATCCCCTCCCAAAGCGAAAAGGGGATATAGCGTTAGTCCATGTCCGTGCGTCCGTCCATCCTTGCGTCCATAACAAGTTTAGCATTAGCTTTTATTCACGAGAAATGCGTCAAGTTTAGCAAATGTGTTTAACTCAATTTCTTTGGAACCGCTTGATGGATGTCAATAATACTTGGCAACAGTGTATACTTGAACATAATCGAGTGTCACAGGTGTACCCGGGCTCCTACACCCAAGGTCAAGGTCACAGATCGGACTTCTTTTTCCCTTGGTTGAAGATTTTGATATTTCACTGTGAATTCTGCAAAGAAAATGGCTATACGCCTTAACATAAGGTCAAGGTCACAGAAACAGTTTTAAAATAATTTTAGAATGAGACTTAGTTGACTGTCGCACCACACCACCAGGCATACTTTGTTGTCTTTTGACAACTCCTGTAAGCAGTTCTATGCTCTCTGTATTATACCAGACTACGACTGGGGCTCCGGCCAGTTTTCCACGTGGACGGAGAGTGCCTGGGCTGCTGACGCCATGGACGTCCGTCTCTTCCTCATTCCCAGCAAGAAGTTCGAGGTTTGTTGATATAAAGTTGTATTTCAAGATTAACCAAGCAGCGTGCTTGAATCCCAGTTTTGAAATATATTAAAAATTATAACCTTGGGCCGTGTGGCAAGAAGTCTACTAACGGGGAGAAACCATTAATCCATCGACCATTGGTCACAGCCTTGTCCCCAAACCAGTAAAGCCATATACACCACTGATCACTTTCTCTTGCAGAAGCCGCACTGGTTGAGTGGTTTAACTCTTTGCACGCTAGCGGTGAAAATAACCTCAAAATATGTCATGGAATTTCATTATAATTGCATCATAACGATGCAATTCTAATGAAATTAGTTTTCAGAGAGCAATAAGGAAACAATATTACTGTATTGTCGTCTGCAAATATATTTGAACTATTTATAGCCATTATTTTTCCCAGCATGCAGAGTTAAAATACGACATGGGAACTTGCAACCAATGGTTGTGAGTTTGATACCTGCATTGACCAGGTGTTTCCCCTCACATCCAACCACTGTTCCATTGCACAGATGCTACTCATTATCATACCTCATCAACTTAAAGTCATTGACCTTCAAATAAAACCATAATACATGTACCTGAATTAAGCCTATTCATTCGGATTACCCCTTTAGGAGTATGTACTTTTCAAAATATATTTTCCCCCCTATTTTTTTTGTTTCTCATCGAAAGTATATGTTGTGACCACTCATTTGAACCGTCTCAATGAGATATAAAAAAATCGGGGGCATAGCATCAATTTGATTTGTAGCAAATTCTAGGTTTCTTGTATTTCCCACCATTGAGAAATACAACTGATAACACCGTATACTACTGCTACTTCAACGCAATGCTGGTGAAAAATATTATATAGTATAATAGATAACGATTAGCTTTATTAAAAATGCATTTCTTCAATGTGTGTAGATGTAGCCTAAATCGTGTGTTCAAGCGTATGTCAATGGCTTTAACATATGAGTTTCTGGGCTGTATAATCAAAAATCATTTACCATCATCGCTTGTCCTACTGGCGGGTTCAACTCGAAAACTGTGTCTGATCCCAAGAATAGTGCCACAGTAACCCTGCTTTTCCTGAAATGTGACTAAAATGTGCTCCGTGATTTTACTGGTGTAGGAAGGATATTGTAAATTTGGTAATGCAAGTTTGGACTTAAATTTTCAATATTCCCCATCACCCACATGAACATGAAGTATTTGTTCTATCCTCGGGTGAAAACATTGTGTTTAGAAAATTAGAAAAAAAAACAACATTTTTTTTGGAATTTTTGGGAAACAAATTTGACTTGTATATATACAATTCATGTTTGTTTCGCAAAAATACAAAAAAAGTATTTTCTGGGGAAAAACCCACAATGTTTTCACCCACTGTGGCCCTATCCAATCACTATTATTGGCCTTGCTATTGATTAGACTATTGAAGATCCAATCAATCAATCTTTTGCAGGTAACGACTCTAGTTGTAGGGCTGCTGATATTGGTTATCTCCCTTTTTATGGGATATATAATTAGTGGAAAAGCTTCCGTTATTTTCAAAGATAGCCCCAGCGAATCCTCACCACCCCAACCTACGGCATTGTAGGTTTACCGGTAGTTCAAGGTGTGTTGTTGTTGTTGTAAATCTGATGTTAGACTCGTTACCTCCACCTAAGGAGTTTATGTTTTCACCTGTGTCTGTTTGGTAATAGTTGGTTTGCAAGATATGTGAACAGTTATGGGCGAATGTTGATGAACCTCTTGGTGATTGGTCATGTGCCAATGCGGTTAGATTTTGGCACTAGTGATTTTGCCATACCCTCGGTGTCGTAGTCAGCGTAAACTAGCATCCAGCAGTTAAGGGGCAGAGCCGTAAACAAAAGTCTTATTCATTTAACTGCTAAATTTTATTGTGATTTAGGAGTTAATGCTTTGATCTCAAACAAAGGAATTAACTTATAATTCCCAAATGCTAGAACGTCTGTCCGTCCGTCGTCTACAAAAATAAAAAACTTAGCCTTTAGGTTCACTGCTTGTAATTTCTGTTTCCCTTAATGGAACCTTTTTATATTTCACTACCGCATTTGTATGAATGCAATTTATTATTCTGCAAAAAAAATGGCCACCTTAATGTCAAGGTCACCGACTTAGAAACTGTCCACCGTTGACTGTCAAACACCACCATGTGCGCTTCGTTGTCCTCTGACACCTCTTGTTTTGTTGAGCTAGGATCATTTAGAATTGGCATTGGCAGATAGGGCAAAATCGATGACTACCGGTAATCACTGTGGCATAGGTATGTCTCATTGAGTGCCTTCTGATTGCTGTAGGGAAGAGAGATATTGTTGGTGATCAAAATTTTGAATTTGCAATGTTCTCCAATACCTGGTTAGCTGGTGTGTATCCTGACGCACCATAACCCTGTTATAAATCATCTCGTACGGATCTGCCAAATGAATGACTGTGCGATTACTATAGCTTGGGGTATTAATTGTTGTTCCCCTCTCCAGCCGCTTTATGTCCAATATTTTGTCATCATTAACCCTTTCCACTCTAGTGGTGAAAATAACCTCCACAAGGGCGTCGCCAGAGGGGGTTCGATGGGTGCGAACGAACCCCACTTTTTATGCATCAGTCTATTCAATTACTGTATATAGCGACCAGTGTAGACCCTGATCAGACTGTGCGGATGCGCAGGCTGGTCTGGGTATACACTGGTCGCAGAGGCCAATACATATTTCGAACCCCCCTTTTGTGGAACCTGGCGACGCCCATGTATATGTCATGTCATCTCAAATATGTAACGATGCAATTCTAATGAAATTCCAAGACATATTTTCATTGTATTCAGAGAGTAATAATGAAACAATATTACTGTATTGTCGTCTGCTGATATATTTGAACTATTTATAGCCATTATTTTTCCCAGCATGCAAAGAGTTAAGTATGTCTATCACAGCTAGTAACACAAATGACTTGGCAAGGGCAAGCACCACAACGAGGGCATCGCTGTGTCTAATACTAATACTATAGACATATTCTTTGCTAGTTTTCGAACTGTTACATTGCACCTATGTTACAATTTATCATGTCTTGTTACCATTGGCTCTAAATTACTCGAATTAATACGAATTTCTGGGACGTAAATCTGCAATTCATCATCATTATCATCATCTTGTAACCCCAGTGTCCGACAGGCCGCAGGCAAAATGTGTAGAACCAGATGAGACTCGTAACGAGCCATCTCATCAGGATCTACACTGTTTGTTCCTGTCTTTGTATGACCTTAGCTGTTGCGGTCATTAACCCTTTCAACCCTATATATCCGACATGGAATCTCCAATTCTCACCTTCAGACCAATCAGTTTACCATATAATCAAATTCAGACCAGTCCATTCAAACAGTGGGTGATTTTGTTTTCTTAAATATGGAAAAAATACTTATGCTCGTATGAGCCGGCTCGTATGGATCTACACTGTTTGCAAACCCTGGCCTCTAAAGAGACGGCTAGGGTTGAAAGGGTTAAACCCTTATATTTACACTTTTCTACACAGTAAATAGTTTTGTAAAACATGGTACAGTTTAGGAAAACACTCCTTTTCCGACACATTAACTGGCCCGAATTTGAACATGGATGAGTTCATGTCAGATATTCAGGGGTAACATTGGTTAATATATTTCTCGATTATTTTTCAGACGAGCGTACTATCAGTGGGTGTGGTGATCATGCTGCTCTCGATGCTGCTTGTGTACTTTGCCAACAAGAAGACGGACGTGTTATTCTCTCGGCAATCATATAGCAGAGATCTTTGAGTATGTGCCATACCACGAGAACAAATGTTATTGCCTCTTTCTGGACCACCATGTGGCAACAACCACATACATGTTTCTCATCCAAGAACAGGGTCTCATTAGCCCCTGCTTCATGTAAAAGGAAGTATGAGAACAGGATATGTTATTATGTGTTAGATATATATGGTTATTGAGCCAGAATTATAACAAAAATATTATACTAGATGGCCGCGGCATTTGATAGTATACCGATAAACTTTAAAGTGGACACACGAACGGACGGACGCCAAAGTGCTCCGACTAGATTGCGCTTTCCGCAAGCAGGCACTACAAAAATGGTTCATAACAAATTTGTATAAATGTACTAATTTTTTACATGCCTGCTTGCGGTTAATAGCACGATATAGTTGTCACTTCAGCGTGCATGCCTCAAGATTCGCGTTATAGTTTTCTGTCCAGAACTGGTAGGGTGCAACATGCAGGCCGTGGCCACCTCGTAATATGAAGCAATCATGGTCGTGGGGTGTCGGGATCAGCCTGTTAGCAAAGGTTGTGACTGGAGACCACCATTCCATTGCAGTGACATTTTGATTATCATGTGACATCACCATCAACTATAAATGACTTGACATACAAGTTACAACCCCAATTCATCATAATCATTGGTCCTAAATTACTTAACCCTTTCACCCCTATATATCTGACATGTAATCTCACATTCAGACAAATCACATCATCAGAAAACAAAATTCAGGCCAGTCCATTCAAACAGTGGGTGTTTTATTTTCTTAAATATGGGAAACACTTACAAATAGCTCAGATCCTGATGAGACAGCTCGTTACGAGCCGTCTCATCTGAATCTACACTGTTTGCAAACACTGGTCTGTACAGTGGGCTGTGTGGTTGAAAGGGTTATAGAGTTTCTGATCTATAAAACCCATCATCATCATATTAGTGATATTAATCATGTTTGTGAATAAACCTATATGTATGTATTTATGTATGTATTTATGTCACAGGCGACCGTTTCGGGTGTTAAATATAAAAAAAAAAAAAAAAA
>JBEVXV010000117.1:0-8698 GCA_040505915.1 Sedimenticola sp.
GGGGGGATTTCCAACTAGTCAATTTCCCCCCCCCCACAACACTACCAGCCAAAAATCATCTTCCCCCGTATTTTTGTTCAACAATGGAAGGTTTAATGATAAATTAACAAATAATACATAGTGTATTAATTACCGCATACATGAAATCTATATTGACATAAAATATTAGTTTAGGGGTGGGGGTACTTTATGTGTTTGTGTTGGTCTGCTAGCCACACCTAATGTTGATTTGTAAGGGTGGTGTGGGGTGGGAAGGCATCAATGTGAGTATACTGCTTCAGAACATAATCGTAAAAAGGGACGGACCCCGACCCAGAGTAGAACACAGCGAAATGTATCCTATCTTATAGGAAATTCATCGTAGAAACCGAATCCGCGTGTTAAAATTGCGTAAACCGCGGCCGACTACCGATTATTTGCATATTGCCATGGTGACCATAAAATTAAAGAGAAAAACTTTGGAAATAAAAATGCTAAAGTCTATGATGAATCCAACAGTTTATGAATGCACAACACTTTTATTATGCCATGTATACACTCTGCGTTCATCAATAATCATTCACGGCAATGTTTGGTGTATTTTAAGATTATGTTACTATGGCAACGGTTACACTAAACCAATCAGAAATGTATTCCTATTAACGCTATCCAATAAGTAATCTTATTAATGTTTATTATTTACATATAACTCGTATAGTGATACTACACTTACAAAATGAGTGGAACTGTACAACAAAACAATTTACCACAAGTTAATCACATTAATTTTGATTGATTGGTTGTTAGATTTGAATAAACAAACTCAAATGCATTCACATACAATGAAGTTAAAATACAATGAAAGCTTCACAAGTAACAGAAACGCAACCACAGATAGACACTATGCAAGTAAAAGTAATAATGGATCTGTTAATCACGAACTGAATAATAATGTGCATTGTAGGAGGTAAAGGTGTGTATCCACCTGTGGTGGAGACAATCCCCACGGCAGCATGTATTGGAGTAATATGTACACTCTACCAAATGCATTCGGTATCAGGTCATCATTGTTGATTAACACATGCCATGGTAAGGCAAATGCACATTGTAGATCATGTAACTTTCAACAAGGCATGTGTGTGTACTTTACGACATGATATTATCAATCAATGAAAATGTGAACAACTAAAACTAATTGACAAAAACAATGAAATCTCACAGGCAACAGAAACGCAACAATAAATCGACAAAACAAACATAAGTCATAGTGATATTATTTGTTATTTACGAACTGAATATAAATGTATGAGGTAAAGGTGCATACTATGTACATATACCTGTGGCGGAGACAATCCCCACAACATCAGGTATTAAAGTAATAGGCACACTGTACCACATGCATTCGATATCGGTTCGTCAATGATTCACGCATTATGCCAGGAGATGCCACAATAGAACATGCAACCATATACGATTGCGCACTCGGCTACTAGCGAACGACGGTTTCAAAAGACAGTAAGACAAACAAACAATAATAATCAAATAGCAGAAGACAACGAAAACTTCAAAAACACAACCAAATTGGAACAGCGCATAATTATGTTTATTCAAAGTATTAGAAATAATGAATTTGTACATCACACACTGTATACAAATGTATGCGGTAAACATGGCAAATATGCGTATCTACCTGTGGCGGGGACAATCCCCACGTCAGCAGGTAAGTACACTCTCACATAACACAAATTCGATGGCAGTTCATCCTTATTCAACAACAAAAAAAGATCCATTCACATCCCAAACTATGTCATGACGCATAACACGTCCGCCTGCGAAAACCGTCTCTTTTATCAGCGATGCGCAGTTACATAGCTTTTATGCCAGTTCGTCTTCTGAATCCAAATCGCTGGAATCCCCGGACTCCTTATTACTACACTCGCCTTGACATAGACAAATGTCAATGCATGGGAGGCCCACTGCGGAACACTGACATTTACTGGTATTGCAATCACGGTCCTTGCAATACAAATGCGTCAGGTCTCTCATGAACACAGGTGCTGGTGGCTTACTGAAGTAGACATGGACCAGTTTGCCATCTTCGGCTCTTTTCCACCCGTTTCCAACAGGATCTGGAATATCCGGATCTGGTGCATGGCTTTGACACCAGATTATCGTTTGAACTCGAGCACGCATGACATGATGCTTGAATGCATCTTCCGTTGGCGGAAGTTGTGTTGCAGACTTGTCTGTTGAGGTTGCCATGGAAAATCGGATTTCGTTCATACTGCTATATGGTTTCCCCGTGCTCTTGTTCTTTGTTCCGCCGAACAACATCATAGCGTACGTTCTTGTCACGGGAAGACATTCCTCAACTGATTCAGAGGCATGCACTCTCGACAAGTCTTTTAGTCTTCCGATATTCTGGGTAAGTTTACTCAGCGCTGTCCGTTTCCCGACTTTATAGATTGAGCTGTTTGTGTCGCATCCTGTTAGGGCATGCATAGCTGGTAAGCATGAACTTACCACTGGCCCAATCTTCTCGGCAATTACATGAACTGGAATGTACCTGTTTCGGAATGTGTACCGTGTTCTATGTCCCGTATGCATATATACTTCATGCCCCTTGAAAGTTGGAAAGTAATAGTATATCAGAATCACGAGTACATCGGTGTCATCAGTGCGGATGATGATACGATTGTGAGCTTCGACCAACTTAGTCGCATGCAAGACCATGCGAGTGTCCGCCTCTTCCTGGTTTGAGAACAAATCGGGCAATTGTTCAGAACCATTGCTGGTGACAACACGAACCTCACGACCGTTCCGAAATCCACCAGAAAGCACAATTGACAAACCGTCTTTCAGCTGGTGTGGTGAATTCTCAGCAACATACCCGCTGACAAAGTCTGCTAGTGACGACTTGTTCTGCGTGTTACTCAGAAATCGGCGATAATTTGGTACCACTCGACCTCCAGACACCATATACACAGGTGCATCACTTTGTCCAGCGCGTCTCTGACGTTCTGCTACTTTCAAAGAATTCTCGTTATCGTACCTATCGAAAACAACGGTAACTGTTGATATGGTAGCGTTCCGTGTGAAATGTGACATAACCTGTTTGAGTACGACTGATCCCAACTCGTCGAATGTTTTGAAGTGAGCCTCGTTCAATGCTTGGATCATGGCCATTCCGTCTATGATATATGCGGTGCTTTTGGTGGACGGAGCTGGCTGAATTGGAAGCTCGTTAACTTCGTCAGTCAACGATTCGAGTTTCTTTGCTAACTCCGCCTTGTTAGTTTTCCGCATGGACCCGTCATCATGAAATAATGCGGGGGGAACAGAGGCTAATTCATGCTGTAGCACTTCTTTCATGTCAATGTCACGGTTGTTCGCTACTGCAAGCAATCGCCTGAACAGAACTTCTGAGTCTAGCATGAGCTTTGACGTTTTGTCGACCGAAAATGGTTTCCTCATATTGGCAAAGGTTCGAATTTTGCTACGGGGAATTGGGTTCCAAAATTTCACTGATCGTTCATTTGACAACCGCTCCGATACATACTGATTGACAGCCTCCTGGCTGACATCTCTAAACTCGTTCAGCGACTTCTCTATCTCTTCTGACGCAACCTGTCCCGATGCGATGTTCACCAGATTGTCCGGGACCGTGTTCAAATCGAATGGATTTTGGTACTGATTGTTTATCAGGTCCACTACCTTCCCGACATCTGTCTCATCTCTCTTCTGTCTGTTCTTACCCATGTCTTCGTGTTGACTAGTATCAGTGTCTTTGGACAATGTCAGTTTAAACTTTCCACCGAATTCTCCAAGAATATGCCGAGTGACCAACCATCGGGTCAATGCTCCCTTTCTGCGAGTGAAACCTATAATGCCTCCCGATCCCTTGGCTTCTTTGTTTATGGTCTGTTCTAGGGCCTGATCGGTTGGAACGGAGTTGAATGCATGTCCTGGACTTCGTCGCACAACAAATCCACCATCCTGGAGGTGTGCATATGCTTCTGGGTTACTTGTCTTTAGAGCCAACATGTCGGCTATATACACTGGTGTGTATCTCGCATAATTTGTTCGCCCTGCTGCCCAGAACCAGTGAACACTTTCCGTTACAGACTGTAGGTGCAAATCAAAATCTGCATCTCTCTCTGCTCTCAGAAGTCTTAATAGAAGAAACGCAGCCTCCATGAAGTTCATCCAGAATTTAAATGTCGAACTCTGAGTTTCGCCTGCTGATTGAAATGCACGAATGCGCTCCTCTGTAACCTGCAGTTCAGATTCGAGTGCCGTCCTACCCTCTTTGCATCCTTCTACATTCATATCGTTGAAAGCATCTCGAAGCTTCTCAATTTTCTTTCCTACATGAGGTTGTGACTCTTCACCATTTGCAACGAGCCAGTCAATGAAACCTTCAAAGAAGCACCGACACATTGCATCTAGAATAACCTTGACTCCCCGAACACCTCTAGTCAACTGTGCTCCGTTCATCATCTGTCTCGCTGTTGCCTCGGAATACAAATCAGAGTCTGTCAATAAGCTGAGAAGGCCCCCATCTGCGAACAGTTTTCCAATACTTGCCAGAAAAGCCATTGTGTGATGCATCCCTCCTAGTCGCATTGTTACCTTACCTTCCAAACTAGGTGGTTTTGTCCATAACATCTCTATTGCTTTGGAATATATGGCTAGGTCTGCAGTCACTATAATGTGATTTTGTCCGACTTTTTCTGCGAGTCGCACAAGTTGTTCGAGTGATGTGAATATTGTGGAGACATCAGAAGGTGGTGCGTTTATGAACGGCAAATACTTTATGGATGTGACGGGTATAGACCTACTTGTGGTGAAGGAATTGTAACCCGACCATGCTGGAATGTTGTCAATGCCAGCTAGGTATGCTCTACAAAGGGCCCATGTCAAATCAGAGATCACAGCTTCGTGGGTATGGCTATTTTCCGTGTCAATGAGAAAGTCATCAGTATTGACATCAACGACGGGTTCTGGACGTTTCGGTGGTTTTTGGAAATACTTTACGTCCGAGGTGTCAGTGCCACCTTCTTCTGCAGTTACACTTCTATCAGACAAACGAGGTATTTCTACGTCTGATACAGGCCTATCTTGCTGGAACGTCTGGTACACCACCATGGCCATTGAATGTGTGGTACCTTTTCCGTCTAAAGTGTTCTCATTTGTGTCGAAATTATCAATTGCCGCATGAACTAAACCTATGCCGTTTTCAGGGTTTGCAGTTTGAATTCCAAATGGTACGAATGGTTGCTGGTCTTTTGACATTTGATGTTTGGCTGCCGATGTTACAAATCTCATAACCTCGTCATATGAAGCACCATATCCCAGTGTATGCAGTGTCCTGACAAGCTTGCAACTACCAAAGTCGTGATACACATTCAGAGCTAACCCTAAACTCATTGGTGTTAATATGTGTCTGCTTTGCGAAATGAGACTGTGGCAGATAGCTACAACCTGTATATTGTTACGTCTTGAGCACTCCTCGGATGAATCTGTTGCTTCCATGAAAGCTTTAGAATTTACCAACCAGTGTATAAAGTCATACATGGGAGATGGAACTATTTCACCACACTTTTCTGGGCTCAAATCGCTCAGGCGATACGCCTCCTTGGTCGACTGAATGTCTTTAATTGCATCACGAATAACGCTTGCCGCCCTATATAGTACTTGCTTGTCTGTCAGAACCGTGTCGACCTGTTCTGGTTCGAATGAGTCATTTGAATCAGAAAGCTCAGATTGCAATTTTGCTGCTTTTGTTAGTACAACTCCTACGGACACTGTACTACAACACACAAGGTCTGTCTGTCCCTTTCTAGAGATGAAAGATATTTCGTCACCAAATTGTTTACTGAGCCTTTGTTTCAATTTCCGTGCCTTGTAACTATCAGCAGATTCTGCCGGGATGCCAGTGCTGTGTAGAATTTCAATAAATCTGCGATTCAGTTCAGATAATGTCGCTACAGTTTTCAATTCTGAGAAAATTGTCTTCTTCATTTCATCCGACAGTATCTGAAATGCCTGGTCATGTAAAGTTGATTCAATAATGATGTCTTCCCCTGGCACCTGATAACGTACATTGCGTTCGCTAATATAATGGCCATAACACGAACGGTGATATTTGGCGTCATATGCAAACAAATCTTTGTACAAAATCATACGCGAATGTACAACTGTGTCATTTCTTTCGATCGCGGCTTTCATTGTCTTTTCTCTTGTAGGTTTGCCTGTGCCCATTTCGATGCATGTGAGAGGCTCCTTTCTGTTTCCAAGTTTTTTAACACGACCACAAATGAAACAGTGGGTCCTAATGTTAAAGCCTACCTCGCCATCCCTGGGTGATTTACGCTTCAGTGTAGATTCACTAGCACTCTCCGGCAATGTATCAGTTTCAGGAGTTGGTTCTACGCTGTAAAATTTGTTCGTGTACGTAGCCCGACAAGATTTGTGAAATCTTACTTCTAGCCGAAGTGAGAGGATGTCTTCCCGAAATGGACTTAAAAAGTTATTTACCCGGTCTTGTCTAGACTTCGCTATGTCTAGCAACGTTTCTAGTCCTTTCGCGGTTGGACTTTGAACAATATCTTTGTGTGGTTTGTCTGGAATCCGTTGTAAGCAAATTATGCAAATGCAACGGTCCTGTTTCATGCATTTTGGCATTGGTTCTCCGAACTCCATATTTCAATCAATTCTCAACAACAACCAATGCTCTGCGTCGTTCTTAGCGTTTTCTACAAAACAGGACTAATACAATATAAACTAGTGTATAGTATGTTCGGCTTTGTAATACCAACGGCAGTTGAAGCTCGGTGAGGAAACTGTGATTTGCACGATTATATTGCACGGATTTTGTACGCGCGGAGATGCAGACATCTGTTATTGGATGTAGTTGTGTCAACAGCGCCATGCTTTTACTTGTGTTGCGTAATACTGCATTTGGAAATAAAACATAGCGATGTTATTGATCGAATAGCGAATGCTTTTATTTTACATGTCTTAGTATAGCAAATGGGCCGACGCTGACAAACGGTACATTACGACATAGCCAGCACATGGTAACACCTACAACTCGGTGCTTGTAACCAGCATAGCCCCAGATCAGCATGCGCATTCGTTCAGTCTGGTCAGGGCCCATAACGTGTGTCATGCACTATACAATATTGTCCTAATAGTATGTATTCGACGGCCATTCTCGACTCTTATTAAATTAAATGAAAAAGTATCACGAACTAGGTTTTAGCATGTGCTTGTTCAGTTTATTATGCGATTATCATAGTCGCAGATTACATTGAGCAGTGTTACGTTGACATGCATGGTTTGCCAGTCAGTTATTGAAACATTCCCGTTGGTCTGCATTAATAGAATGTACATAATTATACCATAAAAAAATCAGACGTTGAAAAATGATAATTTGCAAGCGAATTAGTAGGCCCTACTGATTGGTTCAGCCTATCGGTTGCTATGGTAACAAAACCGTTTATGCTATTCGAGTTTGCATAATACACACATCAAAACGTATATGAATAAAAATTGAAGAACTGTATATTTGATATCTGACTTGAAAACGTTTTGAAACTATGTAATTTGAAATCAACCAAAAACCACAGTAGTCGGATACTTTTGGTACATTTTTATGGTTACCATGGAAATGTCAAATTTTCGGTATATCGGCCGCGGTTTACGCAATTTTAACACGCGGATTCGGTTTCTACGATGAATTTCCTATAAGATAGGATACATCTCGCTGTGTTCTACTCTGGGTCGGGGTAACTTCTTAAATAAGCCTCCTAGACAGGAGCTGCTGATACAGTAAAAGCCAGTATCTGCATTCTCTTCATTTGAATGTATAGTTCAGTTACTTAAAAAAATATTTTGAAGGACTGATTTTCAGCTACAATTGTATCTCTCCTTTAGACACTCCTGTTTTAGGGAAATGGAGTAAATAGTGCCTGAAACCAGTGTGTGTACTACAAACTTTCTTTATAACTGAGACATGGGGCCGAGGTTATACAACTTATAACATACCCCAAACCTCAGATTTAAGCATGCTGATTGGCTGATCCTCAGGTTACACTCAGGATTAGTGAATCAGCTTGCTTGAGTCCAAGTCTAATAAAACAATAAACTAGAAATGTGTTCATAGAACACGGATGCCCCCACCTTCCGCTTTGATAGTAAATACAACTTAAGTCCTCAGTGACCTTGACCTTGGAAGTTCGGGTATGGGTCGTATGTGAAACAAAACAGCATCCCTAGACACACATTGTGGCCAAATATTATTGAAATTGGTGAAGGAGTTAACGAGTTATTGAGAAAACATACAAAACTTAAACGCATTTGCCTTACAAAGTGAACATAAGTCCACAGTGACCTTGACCTTGGATGTTCGGGCGTGGGTCGTATGTGAAACAAAGCAGCATCCCTAGACACACATTGTGGCCAAATATTATTGAAATTGGTGAAGGAGTTAACGAGTTATTGAGAAAACACAAAAACCTTAAACGCATTTGCCTTACAAAGTGAACATAAGTCCACAGTGACCTTGACCTTGGATGTTCGGGCATGGGTCGTATGTGAAACAAAGCAGCATCCCTAGACACACATTGTGGCCAAATATTATTGAAATTGGTGAAGGAGTTAATGAGTTATTGAAATGAACATGTTCGGACGGACGGACAGGGCTAACACATAA
>JBEVXV010000118.1:0-3309 GCA_040505915.1 Sedimenticola sp.
ATAGTAATAATACAGTCACACTTGTTAGGTCGGCTCTCACACGTCAGATTTAAGTTTGGATACTCGAGGCTCGAAACTCGAGCCTCGAATACCCCAACCAATCGGACCTGCGAGACGCAACGTAACAAGCGTTGACGAACCGAAGATGGTATTCATCTTACCAGGTGTGGCCTGAAGTCGCCCAGGACTGGAAATCTCCCGTCACATCACATGCTCACTGCTGTGGTGAGTATATAACCTGGCAACAATATATTACGTCATAACCACACGAATGATAAAAGGATAAAACTATCATACAATCACTCACAATGCCCTTCCGCCATATACCTTAATATTCCAACATGGAAGGCGGCTGGGAAAACCCAGCATCACTATGAAATGTGAAACAGGTGGAAAACAGTGAAACACCCATGACTGACCACCACGTAGATGGCGAGCATATAACTCGAGCACGAGTACGTCATATACTATCGAAACCCGGTTACTCAATAATTACCCCGTGGTTGCCATAGCAATCATTACGAGTAAGGCAAAATGGGGTTTTACACCTCGCAACATTACTGGGTCAAATACATAACATCAACGACACTTTACAACATTAAAACAACACATGGACAGAGACGTAATTGTCTTCACAAAATGTATTGCGAATATATGCCATCTAACACCTTATGGGTGATCGGCCATATATTCCGAAATGAGACGGCCACTACTTTCCCAAAATACAACAATTGATGAGAGTAGAATCGTCTCCAAATTACTACATACAACGAACAGTTAAAACACACACATGGACATGTCGGACGGATCAAGCGACATTTCACAGATAAAATATAGCCATCCGTGAAATAGCCATTCATAGATCATTCCTAAAAACAGCCACAGCAAAAACCGACCTTGCCACCACGAGTACCGGAACGCACGAGTACTGGTTCCGGACAGGCCAGGGAATCACATTATGGAAATAACCAACCGAATTCCCTGCTAGCCCATCCGTAGCCAGCACAGAATGCATTACGGACCTCGGCAAGATACAGTGACTGAAATGAACGGTCTGTCGCCTATATAAATTATGGGCAAAATAACAAGCATCTCTGAACCGAAAGCAAGTCCAAGGGCGATAATCACAGACTTGTTGCAACCATAGAAAATGCCCTTGTGATATATAAACTAGCAAAAATACACAGAAAAGTAACTCACCCGAGCAATCCTTCCTCCATAGCTGATCTTATATATATGTATATTATAACTAAAAGATGACGAATGTACGAGCGCAGAATGCAGACTGATAAAAATACCACATTCTGCCAAGCAGAAAATCTCCGGGTCTCTGCTCTCGTGAAATCTCACCGCTCTCAACCAATAGAAATTGAGAGCGAATAATACGCTCGGCTGATTTCCCGCCAACGCGCTATGCAAGTGCACTCATCACAGGCACGTGAAAAGTGACCAACGCTCACTATTCTATCTGGGCACTATATGGGGCAATGTACCTAGTATAATTTGAATGTTAGTTGGTGCGTGCATACTAAACATGCAAGGGTGCCCCCAAGGGGAAACCAAACCTATACTAAGGAACATGATTAAGGAACATGATTTGGGTGAAACGTTTTATGTATTTAAAATAGCTTAACAAAATGCTAAACGCGGACTGGAACGCGAGGCGGACTCGCGGAATCAAAATACCGACCATGTCCTAAAACACAGACCGGCACACAGTCCCCCCTGCAGCGAAAAAATGTCTTCCACGACATTTACGGAACTTATCCGAAAAATCGCGACAGAGTTAACGGTTTAAAATTACTGATAAAAGCGCGTCACGGACTGAATTGTCCATTGGAAGGTGGCCCGCAGTGGTCAATTCCCTCAGGAAGTCGGCACGTTGTCTCCAGTCTGGACTGTCCGGCTGTTGCGCCATCACAAAATCTCCTGAGGTGTACCACTGGGGCGGTCTTCGCTCTCTCCCAGATCTTCTCGGTCTGTCTTCCGGAGTCGCAACTTCAGGAACATTCGTTCCCGAATCTGACCCCTCCTCTTCAGTCTCCCCAGAAGCTTCATCCTCTTCGACGTCAGAGGCGCGGGCGTCCCCACCATGAAGAACATCTGGGGCTTCCTGAACAGAACCAGAGTCGTCACTCGGCTGTTCAGGAAGCACATCCAACTCCTCCCCGGACCCAACATGATCATCAATGGCTGATGGGCCATTGCACGCTGCCGGGATAGGAATTACAAAATCCTCGTCAGAATCGCTCTCATCATCGCTCCGGTCCTCAATCCGAGGAGTTATCCTTGGGGCCGGGACAGGTCTGCTAGGAGGCGAGATGAGACTGCTACGGGGTGTTGGTGAAGGTCCTCCCCGGGGCGCCGGTGTGGGTGGAACTGGCTCGGACGGAAATGCGCCGGCACGTCTCTTACGGGGCGTCGGTGAAGGTGGAACGGACGGCTGAAGAAGCACTGGATCCTGTTCTTCGTTCAGGGAACCAATGGGAAGAAGAAGATTACGATGGAGGACTCTCTTCTTCCCATGTCCATCCTCACGTTGCACCTCGAAGACAGGGACTTTGTCATTGATCTGACGAACGATGGTATACACATCCTCTGACCATTTGTCCACAAGTTTGTGTCTCCCCTCGAACGCCATCACTTTGACAAGCACCCTATCCCCGGGATGCAAATGAGCTCCACGGATCCGATAGTCGTAGGACTTCTTCTGCTTGTCCTGCGAGGTCTGGATTGTCTTTCGTGCCTTGTCGTAGGACGACCGAAACCTATTGCGCAGATCCTCCGCATACTTAGACGTGTTTGCCGAAGTGTCTTCTTTCGGGTTCAGCCCAAACGCCAAATCCACTGGCAACCGAGGTTCTCGCCCAAACATCAAGAAGAAAGGTGACTGTCCTGTTGTGTCATGCCGGGTGCTGTTATATGCATGGACAAGTGGGGTGATATGAGCGGTCCAATCAGCCTTATCTTTGCCTTGTAACGAGCCCAACATACCAATTAGCGTTCTATTGAACCGTTCACACATCCCATTGCCCATAGCATGATACGGCGTCGTTCTCGACCTGGCGATGCTCGTGACTTCACACACTTCCTTCATCAGCTTCGACTCGAAGTTTGCGCCTTGATCACTGTGAATCCTCATTGGAAGACCGTAATGTCGAACGAAGTTGTTAAGAAAGGCGTCGGCTGTTGTCTTGGCGGTCATATTCCGAGTTGGAATGGCTTGAGCGAATCTTGTGAAGTGGTCCGTGATGACCAAGACGTATTGACAGCCTCCCTTGGCAACATCCAACTGCAAGAAATCCATGC
>JBEVXV010000119.1:0-6248 GCA_040505915.1 Sedimenticola sp.
CTGTGAGTGGGCGCTTATACACTTTTTACTTGTGACAAAGTCGGGTGGGCGCTTATAGGGGCATGGGCGGTTAAAGGGACGAATACGGTAGACTGATTTGGAGATTGTTATGGAAGATTCCATATGGGTGAATCAGTGCAGCAGGAGGTATTTGGTGATAATTTTTGGATCATTTTCTACAATTCTCAAGTAAAACCTATGTTGTTGGTACTCGTTAGAATTGCCCCGGCGAGGCGATTCTAACGGATACCAACACCATATGTTTGATCGAGAAATAAGACTAGCTGGCCGCGGCCAGCATGTCGCGCCCGCCGAGGCATTTGATAGTAAATTTGACCTTGACATTGGGCACAGGGGCGGCACAGGTGGGGTGTAGAATGAAAATATGCATGATGATAAACACCCATGTGAAGTTTGAAGCTAATGAGTGAAGCAGTTGCAGAGATATAGTAGACCGAAAAACTTTAACCAAATTTAAAAGTAATTTGACCTTGACATTGGGCACAGGGGCCGCACGGGTGGGCTGTAGAATGAAAATATGGATGATGATAAACACCAATGTGAAGTTTGAAGCTAATGAGTGAAGCAGTTGCAGAGATATAGTAGACCGAAAAACTTTAACCAAATCTCAAAAAAACTTTAACCAAATTGTGAAGTTTCAAGGTAATGGGTGAAGCAGTTGCAGAGATATAGTATACTGAAAAACTTTAACCAAAAACTTTAACCGGACGCACGGATGTACGAACGGAAGGACGTACGTACGCCAAAGTGCCAACTATATCGCGCTTTCCGCAAGCGGCGCGACAAAATATTATCGTTGAATTATCATCAAATACTCCACTTGTCTGTTTGTCTGGTGAATGAACAGAAGTGGGTTAAAAGCAACGTACCGCTGGATCGTAGATTTCGTTAATCGCTGGCTCACTGGCCACACACATCATCCTTGTGGCAAATCGCAGAGTGGACACCTGAAAAACAAGAAGCGATCATTAGCCCTAAGCTTAGATCCCCTTGCTGGCCGCCTTGATAGCAATGTCAATAAAGTCCCATTTTGTGACCTTGACCTTGGGCATAGTATCCCAGGTACATATGTGACACCCTATTATGTTCGGATATATACACTGTTGCCAAATATATTGAAATCCATCGAGACGTTAAAAAGAAATAGAGTTAAACGCATTGGCTAAACGCACACAGTGACACACACGGACCATCGCTATATCCCGTTTTCGCTATGTGAGCGAATAATGACAGTCGCCCATCCGCTCGCCATTTCGTAAATACTGAAGGGACGGAACTCCAACATTATGAATGTGAGGGTTGTCTTCCATGCGTGCGACACACATGATGCGAAATCTATGTGTAAATTTTAATAGTCCAAGCGATGTACAAACCTTGCAGTAATGTGATAACCTCAAATCCAAAGTATCCCCCGACTTTGGTTCGCATAGCAGTACTAGACCATCATTTTGTCTGGGTCTTTTTACTCATTTGTTACTTATTTGCCAAGCATCGACTTACAGTTTCCTCAACTTGGTGCGATTCGCCCCAGATGTTCGCCACTAGCAGAGTGTTGCTTCGTCCTCCAATAGAATCCTCCAGGCAGTGGGTCAACTTCGACTGACGGAATGGAATATGTTCTCGGCGACGATCAGCGAGCGCCACAATCACTTGCTCAAGGAATGTCAGGGACTTGTTAATGTACAGTGCTTCTGTTTGTGTCTTCCCTTCCGACTGAAAATGAAAGATTTGTTCTCAAAGACAGACAGTTACAGTTAAAGCCAGACAGAACAGAAATGAGCCGCATCGCGAGAAAACCAACAATGTGACATATGCGTAAAGTATCGACCCAGATCGCCTTGTACAGCCCACGCAGTCTGATTCGACCTGACATTTCCCGCCTATGGGTGATAGTGGTATAGAGTAATGATTCTTGCAACAGAATTTCTCCAGAAAGCGGAAAGCGTCGGCCCGGATTAGCCAGCACGGACTGCGCAGGCTGATCCGGGTTGATGCTTTACGGATATGACACTTTGTTGGTTTTCTCGCGACGCGGCTCAAATATTCTAATGAGAGGTGTCAATGATAGAAACAATATCAATGTATCATTGATATCTGACTATCGATACAATATCGATATGTCATTTCCAATATCGATACATTTAAATACTTACATATAGGTATATTTTACACTATTTTTAAAATTATTTATTTGCATCCAATGGCTGAAAATAGTTTTTCAAAAATTGGTATATTGTCCATAATTGGTTGGCTGAAACTTTGGAGCAAATTATGCAGATTTATATTCAGCATCTGTTCTCTAAAATTTTCTAAACTTAACTCCACCCCACACCGGGATGGCATTTTCGAAAATTTATGTCATATTTAAAAATTATTTTCACAAAACATGCATCTGATGCAATAAAACACATTATATCATATGATAGCTGATTTAGTAAATCTATGTTCCCCTACCTTAGTTTTACTTAGCCTTTCAGATCCCGCCAAATCCACAAAGTTCAACTTGGACACTGTATATCTGGCATTCGACTGAACACGCGACCTCGTCTGAAATAAAATCAAAATAATATCTTGCAAACAGATAAAGGGAGTATTTGATGTTAATTTGGGGATAATTAATTTTCTACAACTCTCGAGTAAAACATATGTTGTTGGTACTCGTTAGAATCATTTGGAATTCTAACGAGTATCAACATGATATGTTTTATCAAGAAATAAGAACTAGATGGCCGTGACCCACACGTCGTGTCCGCCGAGCATTGACCGAAAAACTTTAACCGGACACACAGACGGACGGATGGACGTACGCCATTGTGCAAGCGGGTGAGAAAAGATTATCTCA
This sequence comes from Sedimenticola sp., assembly GCA_040505915.1. Classification (GTDB taxonomy): domain Bacteria; phylum Pseudomonadota; class Gammaproteobacteria; order Chromatiales; family Chromatiaceae; genus Vondammii. Next base: position 2,864 of record JBEVXV010000119.1, read on the forward strand.
GAATGATCATCAATTACTCTGCTTATCTGTTCCTGTGAAACTATGTATATGAGCCGCGTCGCGAGAAAACCAACAATGTGGCAACTGCGTAAAGTGTCGACCCGGATCACCATGTGCAGCCCACGCAGTCTGATCCCACCGGTCATTTCCCGCCTATGGGTGATATAGGTATAGAGTAATGTTTCCTGAAGCAGAATATCCCCAAGAGGTGGAAAGTGTCGGCCCGGATTAGCCTGCGCGGATGCGCAGGCTGATCCGGGTCGATGCTTTACGCACATGCCACTTTGGAGAGGAACGCAGAGTCTATTATAAGCACACGTGTCATTTTTACACGCGAGCCATTTACTCGAGAGTGAAATTAGCACACGAGCTAGTTACATGCGAGGTAAATAAGCACACAAGTCAACTTGACATGCGAGCCTAAATAAACACGCGAGTCATTTACATGCAAGCCTAAAGAAGCACACGAGTCATTTTACACGCGAGTACTTGACACGCGAGCCTAAATAAGCATGCAAGTCATTTACACGTGAGCCGAAACGAGCACGCGAGCTACAGTTATGACCATGCGAGTTCATTTTATCATGCGAGTTAACACTCGCGTGATTTACTGTCTTGCACCGTCATATATAACTTGATCCAACTCTCAGATACACTTTACAAATACCCGAGGGTCAGATCAGGTGTGATATAGGGAACCAGAAAGGATGAACCCCAACGTTAATTTTACCCCTCACATCGCTCCCAACCATCCAACAATCAAGTCATTGAGAGATGATGGTAATGGGTATGAAATCAAGAGTGGCTTACCTCTATGTAAATGGTGAATATACAATGTGATCTTGATGAGTGTTTGTTCAACGTGTGCGACGCTATCGCTCTGTTTGTTTCCCCCTGAAATAGAAAATGTTAGAAGTGATTAACCATTCACCCCTATATATCCGACATGGAATCTTCCATTCTCACCTATCAATTTACTATAAAATCAAATTCAGACCAGTCCATTCCAACAGTGGGTGGTTTTGCTTTCTTAAATATGAAAAGATACTGGCAAATAGTGCAGATCCTGATGAGACGGCTCGTTACGAGCCGGCTCATCTGGATCTGCACTGTTTGCAACTGTTGACTGTAAAGAGGCCTATGGGGTTGAAAGGGTTAAATTAATGAAATCAACTTAACTTAAACTCACAAAATGGTCTAAAAAGTCTACATCATTTAGGTGGAAAATGTAGGTCAAGGTCATATGAAGGTAAAAGGTTGTATACATGTCAGTTTGTGATGTAGAATAGTAGACGATTATGTGTTATAGCGGCTGAGAAACGCACAAAGTGGTCTAAAATGAGATGTACGGACAGACGTACGAACTCACATTTGGTACCTTAAGGGGTACTTGCTATATAAAAGATCAAAGGAAATACCCCCTAAGACACAATATAGTCTTTACTGAAATAAACATTGTTTTCTATTGTCTTAGGCGAACCCCATACTCCCTAAGTACCCTAATGTGTGCCCGTACATACATGGGTAAATTCTAATGCCGCCCAAATAAATGTGGGGACATAAAAATGCTCTCATTGACACAGGTAGGAGCATATGAGTGACCATCTAGCGACAGGTTACCTCAAAAAGAAGGTTAAGAGCTTCTTCCTCGTTTTGCGCAAGATGACATGAGAGGCCCTTTACATAGATCCCGTCCTCGTTTTCTGCGATCGCCATCTGCTGGCCTTCGTTTACTTGGTTCCAGGATTCGGGCAGCGTTGACAGCAGGTCAAACATCGTCTCATTGTAGATCTCTAGGTACGATATTCTGTGGAGAGAATTGGTTAACACATATTGTTACATGGCTGCCGTTGTTTGATACCGTGTTCAAACGTACAGCGTGTGCTGTTTGATCATGGCTATTGACAATGCTCATTCCGGGGCCCCACCAACACTGAGGTAATACAACTACCCTCATGACGTCACTACAACGTTTTTAACATTACGTTATACGACACGTAACATGTGCTGCGGCCCCGGAATAGGAACACAGAAAATGAACTCCGTGAATGGAACACGTTATCAAAGTACTGAAAATACTGAATATAATGCTCAAATTCCATTATATTTTCATCGGAAATGTAACAAGAACGGCTATGGCCTTGGGTTCAAACAGTTCCCTCGTGTCACAGCAAACGTTTGCACACGGCTGGATATGATCAAACCTTATAATATTTTCAGCAAAAAAAACAATCTGATGACCAAGGTTATGTTTTCACCAATAAGGAGACACCCGTGCTCAGGTTTTAGATCTGTTATTAACACTTTCACCCCTATATATCCCGACATGGAATCTCCCATTCTCATATTCAGACAAATCTATTTGCCATAAAATCAAATTCAGACCATTCAAAGGGTGGGTGATTTTGTTTTCTTAATTATTGAAAAATACTTGCAAATAGTGAAGATCCTGATGAGAAGGCTCGTATGAGCCGGCTCATCTGGATCTACACTGTTTGCAAACTGGGAGGTTTTATGGTCTGAACATCTGAATAAGTACAACAGTTTAACTGTTGTCTATGCTTTGAACACGCCAGTGTCAGCGGCGGAGGACGAGGTAGCAGCGCGATAATGACAAATTCTATATGCGGAATACAATAATGCTACACACCTGGCAGTAATTGCATATTCTGGTCGATCCTCTATGTCCTTGAATAGCTGTGAGACGGACCTGGGTACGATTCCACGTTGGACGTAGTTCTCGGTCACACCGGACATCGTGAATGTTTTCCCTGCGCCAGTGTGACCGTAGCACATCATGGTGCCTGAAGGTTAAAGGTGAAGGTCACACATGACATATAAGAAGTGCTCGTTAGCACTAAGCTAATCCCCTCGCTGGCAGCCTTGATAGTAACGTAAATACTAAGTCCAATTTCGTGACCTTGACCTTGGGCGTAGTAACCCGGGTACACATGTGACACTCCATTATGTTCAGATATACACTGTTGCCAAATATTATTTAAATCCATCAAGTGGTTCCAAAGAAATCAAGTTAAACGGATTTGCTCAACGCATTTGCGAAATGTAAACACTATGTCCGATTTCGTGACCTTGGGCATAGAAACCCAAGTACATATGTGACACTATTATATTCAGGGGCCAAGGTTATAAAACTTTGCCCAATCTCAGACTCAAACATGTTGATTGGTTGATACTGAGCCGCATGAGCGTATGCTCAGGATCAACCAATCAGCTTGCTTGAGATCTTGTGTTTTATAATCTCAGCCCATGGTACCGGTATATACTGTTGCCTAATATAATCTCAGCCCATGGTACCGGTATATACTGTTGCCTAATATAATCTCAGCCCATGGTACCGGTATATACTCAAGAATTAACAAACAGT
>JBEVXV010000120.1:0-2305 GCA_040505915.1 Sedimenticola sp.
TTGATCCAGATATCGTGTTCGATCAACACCGGTTCCAATGGCTGTATTTTATTCAAATAACAGCAGTGATCCGGTTCCGATGCAAAATAGAACGAACCATCTGCATCACACTGAAGGCGCTTGCATACCAAAGAGCGGGTACTGATTACCTCTAGATCTAGCAACTTCGTAATCTGCTCTTTATAGATAATGGTTTCAGGAAAGTGAAAACCAGTATTAATAAAATAGACCGGTATATCTTTACTGATCGATCTAATGATATGCAGCAGCGGAATACTATGACTCTGAAAAGAAGAACCTACAAACAGCTTTTTTCCTTCGGCTAGAAAACCACTAATGGCTTCTCGTGTCTCGGCTGTTTTTACCTCGAAGAATGCATGATCCATTGAGTACTCTATGCCACTTCAGTTTGGCCTGTTTGCACCGATCTAATCACACCACGCGCGATCAGCAGGTCGACCACTTGATCAACACAGGCATCAATGCTGTGTTCACCCGTATTGATGGTCAACTCGGGAGTTTCAGGTGCTTCATAAGGCGAAGAGATACCGGTGAAAAATGGAATATCTCCAGCTCGGGCTTTTGCGTACAAACCCTTAACATCACGTGACTCACAAACATCAAGGGAGGCATCACAGAAGATTTCATAAAAATCACCTTCTGGTGTGACCTTACGAGCGATATCCCGATCACACTTAAAAGGAGAGATAAAGGCAGTTAACGCCACCGAACCACCCTCTAGGAAAAGTCGAGCCAACTCGCCGATACGACGAATATTCTCGGTGCGATCGGTATCGGAAAAACCAAGGTCAGAGCAGAGTCCATGACGAACATTGTCGCCATCCAAAACAAACGTTTGTGCTCCCATCTTATTATGTAGACGATCTTCTACCGCGTTAGCCAGTGTTGTCTTACCCGACCCGGACAGACCGGTAAACCAGAGCACGGCACCTTTATGTCCATTCATCTGCTCTCGCTGCCCGCGAGTCACAGTGGTCTCTTGCCATACAACGTTAGAGCTCTTATTTTCAGTGTTAGCAGTCATATCATCAGTCCTAATTATCCATGCATAGAAAATATCTATGGTAGTATAGTGCCAGTGCATCAAGATGATATGAAGGTACTTATTGTTATCAGCTCATTCCGATACCGAATAACTAAAATATAAATACAATATCAATTAATTATATAAGCAAACTGTAACTTCACCCGCCTAAAGGTTATCCATCTGCACTGGGTTATTGAGAAGTTATAACAAACTATCCCTGAATACATCGCGTTGGCGAGTTGATTTTGGGGGCTTGGACGTCCCAGAATCTTTCATGAGGTAGCTACACGCTTGAGATGGGTGGGATCGACCACAGTGGTCGAATCCGGGGCCCGGCCTGCAACGGGATGATGGCTGTTTTTGACTTAAGCAGATCCCTATTTTCCCTTGCTCTCACTCTGATTTACCCCAGGGGATAGGATCCTGTCACTTGTGCTATCTTCTACCTTGACCGCCTAAATATATAACATCTAATCAAGGCGGCACTTTTGCGATGTCCAAAGGCCCGATTCCTAAAGGAGGAGTTGAAAGATGAAAAGAGCACTAGCTGTGGCGCTGCTCTGCGCCGCTCCGTTTGTTTCCATGGCTGAAGATGACGAGACGATGATGGTCCCGCTCAACCGCCTGACTATGGAGACCGCTATGACCATCGCCAAGGGAGCGGTGGATGCCTGCCGTAAGGAGGGTATTCAGATTGCCGTCACGGTGGTTGATCGCAATGGCCTGGTTCAGGCGGTATTGCGTGACACTATTGCCTCTCCCATCACGCTGAAGATTAGCGGTCAAAAGGCCTATACTGCTGCCAACTTCAATGCCGCAACCTCAGCCATGAGTGATCGTGCCGGTACACCGATCGGCCGGGTTGAAGGGCTGGTGATGTCTGCCGGTGGCCTGCCGATTCAAGCGGCTGGTGCTTTGCTGGGTGCTGTGGGTGTCAGTGGCGCCCCCTCAGGTGTGACGGATGAGGCCTGTGCCCAGGCGGGTATTGATGCTGTGATCGACGATCTTGAGATGTCGATGTAAGTCACTCAAGTTTGAGAGTTCATTAGCACTCTCCCCCTCCGTGGGTGTTGTAAAGGTACAGGCTGTAGGTTGACTTAACGAAGTTTAACCCGACAATCTATGGATTTTGTTGGGACAGGCTACGCTAACCCAATATAGTGGCTTTTGCGACACCCATCGTGACTAAAGTCGCTCCCTGTGTGGTGTGCTCTGTAGGAGCGGCACCCTCGCCGCGATGAACGTTGCACACTCCCT
>JBEVXV010000121.1:0-2874 GCA_040505915.1 Sedimenticola sp.
TCCAACACTATACATCGTTAACAACCAGTCAATAAACCTTACCGCAAAACTGGACACGAATGGACTTACTATTTGTGTAAATGGGGTGAAAATAAAAACTGATTTTCTAGACATACCTACACATATCACAGCCACGCAAACATCCATAGACTCATTGATGAGAACAATGAAGGAAATGGTGTTATGTAGAGGAATGCAGCGGTCCCTGGTGGGCGATCTACGCAAAGACAGTTACGTTGAAGAACAGTGGCGCAATATAAAGGACAACACAATAGAGACACGTGTCCGGACAAGAACTTGTCAACTCGTCGTTGCTTGGATGTCCAAAAAAGGAATATGCGAACGCTGCATGCAACACTTCAGGAAAAGGAGATCATGCAACGAAAGGGAAACAACTGAAGCGTCAACTCCGATTTCAGTACCCCCTGACCCACACATTCGAGATGAGATTCGAGACGAGACAGACAATGCCAATAAGATAGAAAAACAAGACGTTGAATCCATCGACGTGTCTGAAGAAGATCATAAACAATTACTGCATCTATTGGAAAACGTGTTGAAAAGTGGAGCTCCAGCGGAATTCCAGAGTATGTTATACTCTCAACTAAAAAACATGGACACAAACAAAGACCCCCGTTTTCGGCGCTGGAGCAAAGACGTCATTCGAGTCTGTCTGTCCATATTTTGCAGGTAAGCTGGGGCATTATTTATCGAGCCCGTAATGTGATTTGATGATTCATTGAAAGGGTTACGTCCGATTAACAGCAATGTATATTACAGACAGATGACTGGATATAACCATCACTGTACATGTATGGAGAGTACTTGTGATTTCGTCACCAAATTCACAAAATGTGGATATAGTGCCAGGTGCCCTCAGCACACTAGCAACAGCCTTCAACTCATGGGTCTCGTCTGTCATTCAAATGCAAAATTAGACGCGCTAGGATAAGTACATTTGGGCATGTTGACTTTTTCTTAGTCGCAAATGTTTTTAATTATGGCCATACATAAATTTATCAAATGTTGTCAAAAGTAAATGAGAAATTAAATGCGCGTCTCAGATTCATTTTACTTCTTACTAATTAGATATTTACATGAACCAACGTTTATATGAGAATCGCCACGACATAACGTACCGTCGGACATGTATAAAAATCGCCGTAAAACGTTTGAAAGAAATCACATACTTTCCATAAATGAAGTCAAAATTCGGTTAACATTTTCATCAAATTTTGACATCACTTGAAACGTTCATAGCTAAAGACCACAATACCGAAGGTACGTTATCTCGTGGCGTGTCTCGTATAACGTTTTTTATTGATTGAATGTCGCTTAACGTCCGTTCAGCAGCTGCAGTCATTTCCGGACGGGGCTCGAATACCATGCTGCAGCACCACCCGCAGCGAGAAAATCAACAGTGACTAGTCACTAGTTAAGCTCTGTCATATGATTACTCGTAAATTGAAATTTAATTTATTTCGCTGTCTTCAGGTCACCACAAGCTTACACAGACCTCAAGGCAAGTGGAATGCTGGTCCTTCCCTCTGAACGGCTGCTGCGGTATTACAAAAATGTTGTAAGACAAAGACCCGGATTGAACGAATACCAGGTAAGCTGGATGACATTAAAAGCAAACATAGTAATCATATAAGCTATTTCCATAGTAAATTATAACTGGGCATGTGCCACCGTTGAATATCGGATTGATTAACAAGGACGCCGCCAATGGCATGTATCCCATCGCTCCAAGTCTTATCTCAATACCGAGGCTATTTCGTCGTTGAATTAATGAAGCAGGGTGGCGGTATGAACGCATGTATAAAATATTAAATCATTCCATCAAGGCAATCAGATGTTATGACAGATTGCCATCTACTTTTCCGTAGGCGAGCATTTTATAAGTCCGTGTACGAAGAAATGTATGCAATAGCTAAGCATTCACACAAGGCAATCAGAAGTTCTAACAGATTAACACGCTAGTAAAGTTTTCAGAAGTGAGCATTTTCTAAGTCCGCGACCGTGACAATGGGGCATGTGCAAACCACTATTTCTAATATTTCAGCTGGAATGGATGACAGAGGAAGCAGAACTAGCGAGCTTAACGGCATTTGGTAAAAGAGGCGGGATAATCGTCGATGAAATGTCGGTGCAAGATGACCTGCAGGTAAACTATATACATATATATATGTTTCAACTAGAAGGTGATATACTACCATTGATTTTCACTATACAATTCAACCATTTTAACAAAGATGGCACACAGTCTCATGACTCCGTTTTTGGCATGGATGTTCAGAGACCTACTGTTTCATAAACTGCACCATATTCACAACCGACATTCACCAGATAAAACATATGTTAGCTTACTTCCAAGAGAGTAAACTTGGTGTCTTCAATAGGAGGGAGTTAGATACAGCAAGAAGGCCAAGATGGATTCCCTTGGAGGAGGCATGCCGATAAGGCCTAGATTACGATATTAATGTGCGGAAATGGTCCCAGAATATACCAAAATATGTGTCAAGTACATAATATCAGCCACCCATCACCTCTCGCAGGCTAAATATACATTCACCCAAAACATACACGGATTACTTTTTTAGCGCAATATTTTGGGTACCCCTTGTCCGATTTTGGCGGTAATTTGGTGGAAGTTAACCTAGAATCCGACATCATAATTACATTACCACCGCTAAACATCTGCAATTTGATGAAAATTTTCTGAGCAAAATTGGACACGATTCTGCTTTTGCTCTGTAAGTTTCATCAATTTTCGAATAAATTGTAAATACAATAATGAACATCGGTCACATGTATCAAATTATTTATATCATGCATTACACGTATTCATGATACAACTGATTGACCTGATTT
>JBEVXV010000122.1:0-2611 GCA_040505915.1 Sedimenticola sp.
GATGGGTCGTATGGATATTGCTGAGCTGCTCGCGTTCAGTGTTAAGCATGATGCGTCGGATTTACACCTTTCGGCCGGGCTGCCGCCGATGATCCGTGTCGATGGTGATATTAGGCGAATCAATGTGCCTGCGCTGGACCATAAGGTGGTGCATGGGCTTGTCTACGACATTATGAATGACAAGCAGCGGAAGGATTACGAGGAGTTTTTAGAGACCGATTTCTCTTTTGAAATACCGGGGCTGGCGCGTTTTCGTGTTAACGCCTTTAATCAGGATCGTGGCGCTTCTGCGGTATTTCGTACCATTCCATCAAAAGTGCTCACATTGGATGACTTGGGTTGCCCTGAATCGTTCAGGAATATTGTCGACGTACCCAGGGGACTGGTGCTGGTCACTGGGCCGACAGGCTCAGGTAAGTCCACCACCCTGGCGGCGATGGTGGATTATAAAAACGACAATGAGTATGCCCATATTCTCACCATTGAGGATCCCATAGAGTTTGTTCACACCAGTAAGAAGTGCCTTATCAATCAGCGTGAAGTTCATCGTGATACCTTAGGCTTTGCCGAAGCCTTGCGTTCGGCCTTGCGTGAAGATCCGGATATTATTCTGGTGGGTGAGCTGCGTGACCTGGAGACAATCCGTTTGGCGTTGACTGCGGCGGAGACGGGGCATTTGGTGTTCGGAACACTGCATACCAGCTCGGCGGCAAAGACTATCGATCGTATTATCGATGTATTTCCCGCAGGTGAAAAATCGATGGTACGGTCAATGCTGTCCGAATCGCTACGCTCGGTAATCGCGCAGACCCTGCTGAAAAAGGTGGGCGGTGGCCGGACGGCGGCATGGGAAATTATGGTCGGCACCCCGGCGATCAGAAACTTGATTCGCGAGGATAAAGTTGCCCAGATGTACTCCGCCATCCAGACCGGCCAAGCTTACGCTATGCAGACCCTCGATCAGCATCTTCAGGAGTTGGTTAAGAAGGGAGTGATTAGTCGCTTGGATGCCCGGGCCAAGGCGATGAATAAGGATATATTTTCCTAAGATCATCGCTTAGAGGTGGTGTCGATTAGTCTATACACAATGGAATTAAAGAGATGAGTGTGGATTTCAACGCAATTCTGAATCTCATGGTTCAGAAAAAGGCTTCAGATGTTTTTATCACCGTAGGGATACCGCCCAGTATCAAGATTAATGGGCGCATCATGCCGGTTGCGAAAGCCGCGATAATGGACGAACAGGCAAAGGAGCTGGTTTTTGGTCTGATGAGCCCGGCCCAACGGGAGGAGTTCACCCAGACCAAGGAGTGTAATTTCGCCATATCACGGAAGGGGGTGGGGCGCTTTCGTGTCAGCGCTTTTGTTCAGCGCGATTCGGTGGGTATGGTGCTAAGGCGGATTGAAACTCGGATTCCAAATATTGAGGAGCTGCTGTTACCGCCGGTGCTGAAAGATCTTGCCATGACTAAGCGCGGCCTTGTGATCTTTGTCGGAGCCACAGGTACTGGTAAATCCACTTCCCTGGCGGCACTGCTGGGATATCGCAACCGCAACAGCAGCGGTCATATCATCACAATCGAAGATCCCATCGAGTACGTTCACTCTCATGAGGGCTGTATTATTACCCAGCGTGAGGTGGGGATAGACACTGAGTCCTACGATATCGCGTTGAGAAACACCATGCGCCAGGCGCCGGATGTCATTCTTATCGGTGAGATTCGCTCTCGTGAAACCATGGCCAATGCGATCACCTTTGCTGAGACGGGGCACCTCTGTCTCTCTACCCTCCATGCAAACAATGCCAATCAGGCACTCGATCGTATTATCAACTTCTTCCCCGAAGATCGGCGGGATCAGGTGTTTATGGACCTCTCTCTCAATCTACGGGCAATCGTTGCTCAGCAGTTGATTCGCCGACCAGACGGCAAGAGTCGGCGGCCAGCGGTGGAGGTGATGGTCAATACGCCTCTTGCAGCCGACCTTATCCGCAAGGGCAAGGTGCATAAGCTCAAAGATCTGATGAAGCGTTCAACTGAGCAGGGGATGATGACTTTCGATCAAGCGCTCTACAGCCTCTACAAAGAGGGTGAAATCACTTATGATGATGCTGTGCTGCATGCTGACTCCGCCAATGAAGTGAGGTTGATGATCAAGCTCGGTGGTGGTGATGAGGAGCGCTTTACGGCGCGTCTGGAGACGGCCTCTTTTGTTGATCAGGAAGAGTTTTAGCTGCTGAGATGTGGCAAGGTTATCTGCCCCCTGTAGGTCGGAACCAGAAAGGTTTTCACGTAGACAGGCAGCAAAAAGCTACTTGATAAAACCGGCATTAAAAACAACAAAGGCCTGCATTTGCAGGCCTTTGTCTGTGTCTGGATGAAGCCATTCCTGTTTGGTACCAAGGGAGCGGTACGCACCCTACTAAACAACGCCACCGTATCACTCACCTCCGGGGCCAGGCGCTAATAAAGATGTGCAGTTGCTTTTGGCCTGATGTGGCTCACGTGGTTGTCTTTTTCGCTAAATGTATTAATATTTAATACATTTAGCGTTGTCAGGAGGTTCCCATGCCTAGAAATACCTCGGTTACACTCGGTGACCACTTTGACTC
>JBEVXV010000123.1:0-3305 GCA_040505915.1 Sedimenticola sp.
ACACAAGTGGCACGCAACCCCAGTACGCAAACCCTTGTGTCTCACCCCACGTGTCGATCTGTCCGGGTAGGCCTTCAACAACCCATATACACAAACTGCAATTTGTGTCAATGTTGTGAGGTCCCTTTTCGCAGTAAAATAACTTGCATATTACCATCGCTGAACGGCACTGGGTAGAGTACATTGGGGAATTGCTTGCTAAATTCCCAGATGGCAAACGGTTTCAGCTCGGTATGAATATATGTGATTGCGTCAAGTGACTCATCGGCAGCCAGACGACCTTTCCACTGTAATTCTTCTAAAGAATCCACCTCATTATTCACTAAGTGCTGCCAAGCGTATTTTGACATAAACTCGCCTTCAGTGACATAATTCTGGGCATAATGCATTAATGAGTATTTTGCTAGCAGTCTGTAGATATCAGGCACAAATCCTCGTTTTCTAGCCGGGCTGGTTCCATAATGTATTAATCTATTTATGAATACATCTTTAATCCGACAATCATTCGGAAGTAAACATAGTTGACCGAAGTAAACTAATTTTTTCCTATCAATTTCTGTTTGGAGAGACTTTTCGCCGATGACGCCAAGCGCAATGTCAGTACGAGTTTGAGTTGACAAACCTTGCATTAACTTGATGCAGAAACGATGCCCGCGTTCAATGGTTAGCAGTTGCGTATTTGTAAGTCCATTCCAGAGCTCACAACCATATGTCGCTTTCGGGATAGCTAATAGGTTGTACAGTTTATTTGAAGTAATAGGGTGCAGGTCACTAGATCCCAGACCATAGTTGTTAAGGCTTAAGTACGTGCTCCTAAGCTTTGTATTACACTGTTTGACATTCTCTTCATCGCACATGTATTTGTCACATACTACACCAAGGTGCACATATTCAGTTTTCTCGATCACAATATCATTACCCAGATGCCAGGTTCGGTCACTCCTTCGAAATTCCAATTCACGTTCGTTAAAGACTACCACGGCACATTTTGAAGCATTATATTCGTACCTCCAATCGCACGAGTAGTTAAAGCAGGTGTCCATCATTTTCTGCAGGCCGTATTTAGAATAAGAAATCAACACCATGTCGTCTGCAACTGTTGGCGAACTTATGTTGATTCCATTCATGTTAAAACCAACGTTTGAAGCTTCTAGTCTACGAATCAGTTCGTCTATAAACACCAGATACAAAAATGGCGAACACACACTCCCTTGACGCGTGCCTTGTAACACAGGTAACCAATTTGACACGGAGCCCCGATTTTTAACACAACTCATCATTCCATCGTATAGGTCCATTACCGCTTTAAGTTCATAATGTCTGATTCCATACTGATATAATTTCACCAACAGTCCGTTATGCCATACACAGTCAAATGCCTTTTTAACATCTAGGAAACATACATACAATCGGCTTCCGTTTTCTTTGGCAAAATTAATACGTTCTCTCAACACGAATGATGTCATCAAACAACCATAGTTCTTTCTAAATCCACCCTGTAATTGGTTAAGCCTAGGTTCCAGTTGTTCTTCCATTCTGTTAAGTAGCACTCGCTCATACAACTTAAGCACAACAGATCCGAGCGTGATTGCGCGGTAATTATTCGGGTCATGCTTCGGTTTCCTCCCGCCTTTGAATAGGGTAATAATAATTCCCCGCTTCATGGTCTTTGGCGCGTGCCCATACTTGAGCATAGCATTGAACATTTTACACAAAATGACTTCAACACATTTACCGCCGTGTTTTAAATGTTCATAACAAATATTGTCCATGCCGGCTGCCTTGTTGAGTTTTGCCGCGTTAAGTGTGACCGTGATCTCGTCCTCTGTAACAGGGATAAATTCACATTCAGTTTCACTTGACAAACGCCGTTTAATTACCAACAAGTCATTGTTTATTTGCGACTTAAAATTAGTTGAGTAGTGGGCTTCATTTGATGGCTCATATAACTTTTGAAAATATTGACCCCATCCTTCTGTAATTGTACTTGGTTCTCTGGTTATTTCATTGTCAAACATCATTTCAACGCCAGGCGACGCACATGATTTATTTCTTCGTGCATTCACTAGCCTCCAAAAATAGTTCCGGTCAAATTCCGCAGAAGCATCTATTTCACTGTTTATGTTTGTCAAATAATTGTCAACTTGCCGTCGATGCAAATTCCTAAACGATCGCTTTGCTTCTTTGTAGTTAACATAAGACGGATAGTTGTCACCCCGGGGCCGACCATCACTAATCCACTGCATTCGCAAGTTTTTCATATATTTGTGCGCTTCTTGAATGTTATTGTTCCAATAAGGTTTTAAGAAACGTACGAATTTCCTCTTAGGAATAGAACGATTAGCTGCGTCTAACAACGAGCGAGTCAATATATCATATAGCACATCAATATCTTCAGGATGACGAATTTCCATAGATTGCGCCGTCAGTAAATCCACATTATTACTTAATGTCACAACGTACAGCTGGATTTGCTCTGGTGTAACCCGCTTCCAATTGGTATGGTTTAGTTCAATATTTTCAGAGTTATCGAAATGCGGAAATGCAATACAACACAGAACTGGTCGATGATTTGAGACGTTCAACGCAGTATCGTCCATTATGTGGCAGGAAACTAGAGTGTCAATCCGCTCTACTGGCATAATTATATGATCAATTAATGATTCACCCGTGCCACCAGGCGCTACAAAACTAGATCGCGAACCTGTACATAGTTCAAGTGTATTAACGGAAACGAGGTTGTTTGTATCCAGGAACTCAGATACACGCTTGCCTCTAACATCAATTGGTTTGCTAAAATGCGACGATTTTAAATGTGCATTAATATCCCCGATAATAACCACCATACCCTTCCCAGAGTAGAGACTAATAATGTTTTCTAACTTTTCAATATATTCTCTATAATACTGAATGGAATGATTACTGCATGGCAAATACACTTGAAATATATACAGATGCATCGATGTACTAACATGAAAGTGAATACCGACAATCCTATCGTCATCTATGGACAATGGAGTTACTTTATTACTGTGTCTAGTATGCCACAAAATTGCCACCCCACCCTTTCCAACCTTTCTACCACTAGGAATATATAGGTCCGAATCTGAGATAGCAAAACTCTTGTAATTGTTATCAATTTTGTCTAAGAAATGAGTATTGTTTGGATATAACCAGTGTTCGGACAAGCCGCAAAAATCAATAGTTTCTGTTGACAGAACACTGGCTAGATACGAGCTGCTCGACACTATTCCAGTCGCATTCCATGTCATGATATTTAGACAGTTTTCTACCGAAGACATAAC
>JBEVXV010000124.1:0-3706 GCA_040505915.1 Sedimenticola sp.
TTTACCTCGACATAATACAGCACGTCAGCGAAAATAATTCCGGTCCGTGTAGTATTTCCGCAGTTATGCCCCTTTGTTACTTTGGGCAACCATGCGCGTTTAGGTCTTTTGTAACAGTCGATTTTCGCCCAATATTTGTTTGTTTTTTTGTTGTTTTTTTAATTCATTTCTCCAACCCATCGAGTGAATAGAGACATGGCAATTGGTTTTTACTATCAGACCCTCATCTGTCGGTTTTACAGACCCTTCTAGTTACTTTCCACTGTCCGAATTCAATCAATTTCAGTTTCTGACGTTACCTCGACATACTACAGCACGTCAGCTAAAATAATTCTAGTTTGTTTACTATTTCCGTACTTACTTATTAATGGCCTCGGGTCGGGGGATAGCTGCCACTCTCCGATGGCTATTTTTCAGTCCGCCGTTGTAATTCAATTGGATACATATAACTAATTTTATAAAGAAAGCATATTCCCAAGCAAGTCCCCAACATATGCATAGCTTATTGATTTTCTTGTTTTTATGTGGCTCTTTGGTCTCTCTCCGTTGGTTGTTTTACCTCTATTGTAAACCTTTTCTGAAAAACAATAGACAAGTACATGCATATTATTGTCATTGATTTCCATTTGCAGGGATGGGTCAGTATTCTAGAGGTAGAGTGTTGGACTACCAATCGAGAGGTTGTGAGTTCAATCCCCAGTCTAGGCTAAGAATATTTCTATAATATTGCCATCCCACTGGTCCTTGGGTGATACTTTAAACCGAGGTCCCGTCTCTATATTACCTTAGCTGTTGCTGAGACGTTAAACCAAACAACGTTCCCGACGTTCCATTTGCAGGTGTTGTCAAGATGCAGATTGGCACACCCAGCACAGTGGAAGCTGCTCTACTCTTCTTGTACGGAAAGCGGCCAAAGGTGACAGATGACAACGTTGGACAACTTCTTCAGCTGGCCGAGTTTCTCTTAATTTCAAATTTAAAACGTCACTGTTTTCAATGGTTGAAATCGCGAAATGTCAACAGTAAGAACTGCATCGACATTTGTGAAATGTGTAGCCTTTATGAGTTTGAGATTGAAAGTTGTAGCCAATATGTTCTAGCACATCTCACGGAGCTATTCAATGATGACAAAATGCTGAAGATAACCAACGACACACTTACTTACATTCTACAAGATGAAACGCTATCGTATGTTTCTACCGAAGAACGCTTTGACTTCATCATCAAGTGGGTGGCATATTCCCCTGGTCGACAACCATACTTTGAGCAATTGTTCAATCTAGTGGATCCAACGGGATTCAGCGAAGAATTTTTAGAATCACGTGTCCTCTGTAGCCCATTTGTGAATTCGTCTACAACCTGTATGGAGAAACTTGCCAATTGTCAGGGAAGTAGTACTGGGGATCAGTTAACGGACGTTTTAGTTCCGTATCCGCTAACATCTACGTACTCCAGAGACCGTGTGATTGAATGTTTAGATCCCATTGAGCATAAATGGTACCAATTGCCTTCACAGCCCGGTGCTGTCAAAGCTTCCAAATCGGCGTCGGTGTATGACAACAGCACAATATACGCTCTCAATGAATATGAAAACAAATTACAAATTATCAACATCGATAAGGAAATGCATGTTGAGTGCAAGGAAAAGAAATTGCAATATGCTGACAATACGGTAGACCTACCGCGTATTAATGTTAAGCATGTCGTTGTGGTAGCCGATAAGTGTTTTTTGGTATCGTCTTGCCAACGAGAATTAATCAAATCTACGACAAACAAAGAGCACAATGTGGCCGAATACGTGGATGATCCTACACAACTAGTCGAATTGGTTAAATTGCGGCTGCTCGGCGTCGATCCTATGCTTACTCGACAGTTACTTGTAAATCAAATCTCGAATACACGTTGCGTTTATGTTGACACAACTACCGTATATGCTCAAAGTGGTGAAGATGACGAAAATATGTATATTCATCCCTTCTTTACAGTGAAATACGATGTCCATGCCGTTTGCTCAAGCACAAATGGTGGCATATGCTTATTGGGAGACGGACAAGTGTCTGTGTTCAACACTGTGACAAATATACTGGACACAATAGATACGCATTCTTTTTCGCTGAACGAAGGCAAGCCTACACTCAGCCCTACTTCGAACGGTTTCATGGTGCATTCAGGGCCCGACGCAATACAAGTTACCCCTATACAGGGACCGGCTCTTGTGGACAGATGGAAATTGCGGAAGATACGAATAGATAGCAGTGAAGAAAAGTTTAACGTATGTTTTCATTCCATGACTACATGCGTAAGGCCTAACAATATATATTTTGTTCAGGTTACATGTCGAGAAAATGTTCGGTCGGCAGGTCGGTGACTTTTTTAGGCGAACATAGTGAAAACTAACAAATATTGTTGCATATATTAGCTATGCTTCCTATGTTGTTTTAAAATATTTTTTGCGCATACCTGTGCCAATGAGCTTTAGACATTGTTTTAGCATATTTTTTTAAATGAATAAAAATAGTTACGACCGCAACAAAAAAAGAGGGTCGGCCGGAACCCTGAAACACAGACTTAATTTGTAGCAGGGTGTCACTGTTATATTGACAATTTATGCGCCTAGTTTATCATTAAATATAAGTCCGCGAAAAGTAGTGCTCATTCAACTATTTGAATTCCAGTAGCATATCACTCCTACCAGATCAATATGTGTTACAAAATATGTAGTTTGTAAGATAGTTATCAGTTACGGTAACATATGCCTGTATTATCACCTTGCCACTCGGTCTAGTCCTATTCTATAATTTGCCTTTCAGAATTGTTCCTACTATCTCGTAAACAACACATGGTACCGAAACTCCCGGATATCCTATGCCGAGGACTACACGTTCTCTGCCAAATCCGACGCTGATATCGCAAATTTCTGCCAGACGCAGGAATGGAAGCCTTTACCGTTACCAAAGCGATACAAATCCAGCGCCATGCCAACGAGCCTTCTACATCTGCGAGTCCCAATACGCATCCTGCGGTGTCACCTGGACTGTCCACATTGTGAATACAAACGGTCAACATTGCGGTCAACGGCCCATGATGAAGATGATGGCGATGATGATGATGATTATTATGATGATGATTATAATGATTATAGCTCCCCGGATGATTATTTTAGTAGTATACAGTATTACGCAAGCGACTCTGATGAGTATCCATTTTAACTGCAGTTTTGGAATGGCGATGTTGTCTCTCACTATTATGGCAGCGGCGTCGATACATTTTTTTGTGCAGCAATTTAACAACTGAATTAGGTTTGCGACTTTACCTCGACATACTACAGGCTATGCTACGTGTGGTACATACTTTCTGTTGGTGAAGTTGGTAATCACATTTATGTTCGCAATTACAGTGTATGCACCTTGGGTATTTAGCCGTTTCATAGAGCGCATTTTATTTTATGCTGGCACTCGCCGTAATGGGCGAGCTACACTATCGTGGTGACCACCTTGTTAGAAGTGTCAGTGGTGCATTGTACCAGGCCGGCTTGCAGTTGATTGTACATGTACATACCAAGAAATGGGAGTAAGAGATGATACACAAGCCACCATATACATGTATTAGCTCGTTATATGGTCTGATGACTGTTCCTGTGGAATATACTACTATAATTACAAACTGCCGATGTTATGGTTCTTTCCTGCATTGTGAGCAATGGAAG
>JBEVXV010000125.1:0-8022 GCA_040505915.1 Sedimenticola sp.
AAGTAGAACTATAGTGTGCGGAAACCAAAATGTTACACGAATATCAATCTATTTTTAGCAACAGTGACTTTGACCTTGGACGGACAAAACCCATATTCAATAGGTGTCTTGCCATCATTGATATCAAAGCACATGTGGAGTTTCACGAAGATCGGACACACAAAGCTCAAGTCATCGTGCCGAAACCAAAATGTTACGGACGGACGGACGGACAAGGTGAAACCAGTATACCCCCCACAACTATCGTTGCGGGGGGTATAATGAAACAATATGCCCCACATGCTATTACAAAATGGGAATTATTGCTAATCAATGATCTTGAATTATTTCAGTGAAAATTGTTTTCCATACTTACGGACACTACTTGTCCCTCCACAGAGACGAGTGATTTCACTGGTGAATGTGGGACATCTCGGATTGGCACAAATGCGGCCATTGGTGGATTTGTGATATGGAGAGCACTAGTGGCTATTTCTTCAGGGATCTCCATGGGAGCAGTCCTGAAGATCCGGGTTTGTCTGGTCATGACGACTGAGGGGTGTGGATCCGATTTCGCTATATAGTTCCGTATAGCAACGGTCTCCCCAACAGCACAGGTGTGTCGTTTGGTCATGTCGTACAAAACTCCTGGAAAGGATTGAATGATTATTGGGGTTTAAAGGCCTATCAACAACTAAGATCATTTAAGGCCGTCTCAATGGGTTCAGTACAAAACCCATATATTACCTCTTGCATAGCCAATGAGACTGTACTAATGGGGGAGAAAAATCCCAAAATCAGAGCTCAATGTTTACAATAAAATACATTCAGCCCTGAAATCAGAACACTCCTGATCTGATGCCAGGTCCTCGACACCAGAACACTTAGCCCCCTCCTAAAAGCAGTAAAGTTCACCTCCCTTCGGTGACTCAATAAGTACTGATCTTACTGCTTTTCAAATGGGCACCCCTCACCCGACCAACCACCCACCTCTGGAAAGGACAACATTAATGATGGAATATCCTGGTATTATCTGCAAGGGTGTATAATAATTTATCGGTAGTCTGAAACTGGACAATGCATCTCTGTGAGTGACCAGTAGTGAACAGCAGAAGGCTTCGAACATTCATAGTTTCTATCAGTATTGTTGTGTAAAATTGGCCAATTATTGCAAGCACAAAGAAGGAACTTGGTCATATTTCAGAAATATATTGTATGTTCGGGACAGACACCGGTAACGCTATGATGGACAGAAACCAGTAACTACAGCTCATAATGATATGAGGTTTATTTGGTTGATTGATTGATTATTGGGGTTTAACAGCCTATCAACATCTAAGATCATTTAAGGCCGGGCCAATGGGTTCAGTACTAAACCCATATATTACCTGTCGCACAGCCAATGAGACTACTAATGGGGGAGAAAATCCCAAAACTTGTTGCCGAAGATACCGTCACCCGAAATGTGATGTCACATTTTCGCGCAAAATATACATATACCGAAATTATTTTTCATCAGAAGAAGACATTTGAAATCTCTAACAAAACGATGACCTTTTGGCGGCCATCTTGGATGATGTAATCATCCGATTTCGACAAAAAATGGTTCAAAGCAATCGTCTCATCAATAGCTTCGATTTTATATATGACATGACCATATTCGGCCAAAACTAAAATTTGACCCCCATTTGAACCCCCGGGCCACGCCCATTTTTGACCCAGGGGTCACGATTTGAACAACTATGAAAGAGCATGAGTCGTCGATCATTCCTACAAAGTTTCGTCAAAATCCGGCTGGTGGTTCGTGAGAAGAAGATTTTTTAAGATTTTGTGCTATTTTTAGACGGCGGCCATGTTGATTTCGTAATGACGTCATTTTAACAATTTTGTATTCCCCCTACATAAGGACAATAACCACAAAGTTTGTAAACTCTGGGCCAAACGGTTACCGAGGAGAAGACGTTTGAAAATGTTCACGGACGGACGACAGACACATTGCGGTAACAATAGCTCACATGAGCTTCGTTCAGGTGAGCTAAAAATAAATATGGTGATCAATGTGTATATGAAGTTACAAATTCATAACACAAGCGGTTACAGAGATACAGCAATTTGAAATTTTTTAAATGTAAAATTTCCAAGTCATTTGACCTTGGGCTTGTGGGCAGCATGGGTATGGTATAGAATGAAAATATAGATGGTTATCAATGTGTATATGAAGTTTCAAGTTGATGTCCCAAGGGGTTACAGAGATATAAGTTAAAAAAATAACGTAAAAATGGGACGCCGGACGGACGGCGGACAAAGCGGCAACTATATGCACCCCCGAAAAAAATAATCGGGGAGCATAACCATTATACATAATTGTGATGGATAGATGAACGGACGAACGGAATGCCAAAAACTATATACCCCTGAGTTATAAGTTAGAGAAACTTTTACCAAAGCTTTTGAAATTTCAATGTAAAATGTGCACGGACAGACGTATTGTACTGATGTAACTTGTAACAGAGATGGAATATTCGCTTGCGATCTTCACCAATCTTGCAAATATATAAATACTTGTGTAAATACTTGCTCACTTTATGAACACTAACTGTTTGGGATTAATCACTATGGAACTGAATAATTTTCAAAAATTCATAAAATTTTACCTTTTATCGAGTCTGATCGGTCTGCTAATCCCAAGGTAACCAACTCCTTCTCTCCTGTCGCCGATGTGTACTTAATGATGTCTGACAAGCCGCAGATTTTGACAGTCAGTGTCTTCTGGAATGGCTGCGAACCTCTTTGTTGTTTCAACTGCTTGATATCCATCTGAAAGACAAAATAGTGATGATTCATCCAGTGATTACAAGTAGTACCGTACTATAATTACTGGGGATCCAATAAAAAAAGTTTGATTATTCTATTCTCAATAGAAGTCCTGTTACTGACATATATTTTCCATTGGACATCAGTTTAGAACATTTCATCATCTATATATGTAAATCAAACATGAAAACATATTGACCCCTATATAAATGGACGGATCTGGAACACACTTAAATAGAACATTTCATTATTTAATGAAAGGATCAGGGTCCGCTCGCAGGTGACAATAACGCTGTGTTTTGGCAAATGTCTCTCAAGGCTAAATAAAGTCCTGTTACAGGGGTAATTCCGCTAAGAGTCAAACACATGGCGGCTATGCGTGGAGATAACCGCACTCCAGCTACACATACAGGTCCGGTGTGTGTCTGGTTATCAACAGAAACACCGGGGTTATGTGTGAAAATAATTGCACTACAGGTACGTGTACCTGTAGTGCAATTATTTTCACACATAGCTTCACTGCGTTTGAACCTAACCACAATTACCCATTTACAACGGGACAACTACCGCGGTTCAGCTATTGACTCTAAGTAGAATTCCCACTGTAGCAGTCATCAGCACCGTAGATGCATGAAGACATGCCACATTTTATTAAAATACTTACCAGTTTTAACCGAGAAAGTCACTTGGAGAGTGCAACCACACTCACACACATCATAACGGATGGGTATTATGATACCCAACACATGGGCATAATGATGCCCATAGTGGACATTATCATGCCTATCAGGCTTATAATTATCCGTCATTATCCGTCTTTATGCCAAATCCCGTCTTTACGCCAATTAGTGACACCCCTTCATGTGCTAGTTTCGTCACTTGATGCAAGACAATTTCATACTCTTGTTGACAGCAAAGCTGAATTGTATCTCTTGGTCATCAATTAATGTGATATATATATACTGTTTCAATCTCTTGATGTTTTAGTATGTAATATTACAATGGTTTCGGCTAAACCTGCGCACCTAAGGACTTCAAAACGAATTACTGGCAATTGCCTTGCAAATACCCATTTAAAATTGCTCATATCTGGTTAATAGTTTAAAGAACCGTTACATGGGTTGTATTTCAGAACATTCTGACGTCATTGTATGACGTTTTTTGCTTCATTTGCGACGTCACCCTCGTGTTTCATGCCACAATTATTCGGCTAATCCTGCGCACCAACTACAAGAAACTAAACAGGGCTGCATCTGCAAGATCCAGGAAGCCAAATTTGTACCCCCTTCAAATTTCACCCATCAGTGATATGTTTGCAGGTTAGTTTATTCCTTATGTCATTTTGTAAGCAAAACTATTACCATTTTATCGAAGGGGTCAAATGAAATTAAGCAATTTCAGTAATTTTTAATGTTTTGTTAATAAATTTCTACTCGATTAGCGGAAGGTGCCAACATTACCACAGGCGACGGGTAAATATGTGCCAAATAATTTCAAAACAAACCCATTACAGTTTGGTGCAGACTGCCCAAGAAAAGAGGGGTGCGCAGCTTTAGCCTAAACGACAGTACTGAGTATATGTTGAAAATGGGACAGACCAGATGTTAGCAACTTGTACAAAAGTGATGTTGTCAAACAAATAAACTACAATGAAGATCTAGTTCCAATTTTGTCGCGATTATAATCATTAATATTTGTTTATAATTTCCCAATGAAATTAATATTTTAGCAAGTTAGTAACCAAAGATATAAATTTCAGACAATTCTCAAATTAGCTCAATAGCAGGGGGTCTGCTTTTTATTTTGATCTACAACTCTCCTATAACACGGCGGCTAACATCAAAACTTTCGAAAGAGGGGGGGGGGGGTTCTGTTGGCCATTTGACATGTCGCCCATCAAATACACACAGAACTGACAGTGTTATATTATTGCATGACTAATCAATCATCTAATGTCGAACAATCGCAATATTAAAATGGTTATTACAACGGTGTTTGATTTTATCTACATCCAATCAAAACTAATCAGTTGACAAAATATGCAAAACAAATCGTATCTCACTATCTCAGTATCTGGGCCTGGCCTATTCTGCGCTGAAATGCATGGCTTAAAATGCCGGCAAAGTAACCATTCGCATAATAAATTTGACATATCGATAGAAAAACATTGTGTTCACAATATGGTATGAATATAAAACAAGTATAGCGGATAGTTATTATACCTTGGTTATTCTTCTTTTTGTTTGAATCGTCTTGGACCTAATTATTTCAAGATGGCTGATTCAGTGGCTGGCTTCATGACGTCATGTATTACTACGCATAAGGTTGGCATCGTCAAAGAAACGTTGTACAGCGCACATACAGCATTGACATAATAAATTTAATGCATATTTCAAGCACATTTATATTTCGATCATTCGAAAACAACATGTAACATACGATTTAGTGACTATTTTCGCAAAATAAACCAGTGCCTATATTCTTCAACCAGCGGAAGCCGGTCCTGGGAGATGAGTGAAAAGGCTCACGGGAGGGGTCGAGTCAAAACGTAACCAAGATACAGTCATTTCCTCAAACCTAATTATCATTTAATTTTAGAAAGCCAGAAAAATATGAACTTTGCAATAATGAATTTGAGACCTGCTAGTTAGCTTTTAGTATGAGCATGATTGTCGTAAAAAAAGTTTGACATTATAGTCAGTTGTCTCCGTTAAATACTCTTAAAAACTGGATTGGTCCTAGAAATTGGTTTCCTCCGTTTTTATCCTTGATTTCTTTGCACGGCATGGTGATCTATGATCTGTAATAACTTTAAGTCAGATATTATCAGATTGGGAAGCCATCCCACATATGTGTTATTTGAACTTACTTATGCAAAATTCTGATTTGAGCAATCATTTCAATAAACACATTTATAATAAATCCAAACATATTTATAATTACTGCATGATGCCATCTCATTATTTAGTTATCCTTGAACTTTATCTGATAAGGGAGATACCGGTAATATAAATACTACCAATGCCCCTCATTATTTGTTAAAAAGCAAAGTCTCACCTGATTCATGATTTAGATTAATTAAAAAATAGGGTGGAAATTTTTATGAGTTAAAAATGTATACCAAATTCAAAATGGCCGCCATTACTGACAAAACAAAGAGAAAACTACTTACATCACATACAATTGTCATATACACTGTATTTAAATGCATAGATTGAGAAAGAATAAATATTTTCAAACATGTAGATAAAGAAAAACACGCATATACAATTCAAAATGGCTGCCATATTAAAATTAGGCCTGCAATTATCAGGTTATTTTTGTTATAAGCTGTGCAGCAGTGTATTATATAATATATTTTTAATGCAATTTTGAATCAGAAAAGTGTCACTATTTCAGCATCTTGCTATTCAAATGTTATAATATAATGTTTTATATGCTTGAATAATGGACGCCAAATACAAAATGGCTGCTATGACAAGAACACACTCACAGTAAAATCAGTGCATACAATGTGTTTTCTTCTACAGCGATGCAGCTGTTGCAATAACCATATCAATAACTGAACATTTTGAACTGGCATATAATAACTAATTAGGTTTTTGACTTAAAGATGGCCGTCAAATTGTCATGTGTGAGCTGCTAATTTACTTTATTAATGTTTTAGTTGATATCCGAAATAACCAATAATTTCACTTGGTGCATTATTAATAGAAACAGAGAAGTTTAAAATAATAAGACAAGTGGAGTAAAGTGATAGCATGTTAAAATAAGTGTGAAAATGGAGGGTAAAATCAGATTTACAATATATATTGGAATTGCCAGGAAGGAACATTATCATCCAAATTGTCGACACAATAGCATACATGTGGTTTGGATAGAATGCTATATCTTAGCAGATTGTAGTGCTTGTGAATAGAAATGTGTACAGTTATTAGCTTTCGAAACTATTGGGGATATAAATCATGATTTGTTTAGTATAATAATGAAGAGTTCACATTATGCATTATATACTAATACAGGTTAGTTCATACTTCCAGCGTTGAAGTAGAAACAATCCAGTATATGAGCTGAGTAATTATGTGTTCTAGTATGTATAATGAGTATTATCTACAATGTCAGACATAATGTGATACGGTGTATCACTCCTCTCAAATGTGTAAATGTATTCAACCATATTGTATTGTGGCCTTTGCCTATATTTATATGGAACTTAACATATCGGGATGGCAATTCCAGTGCTATTTGTGTTTACACGTCAACACAAGTGCACACATGGATGCATATGTCAGATATGTGGGTATACATAGAGATTCAGGTCATATTAAGCTGTACTGACTGACTCTGGACATTCGTCTCTGTTTGTGTGGAATAACATGAGATAGTGTAGAGCTTTCCAAGCAACTGGCGAATGGTGTCAATGGACAAACAGCATATGGATGATAATAATTTAGATCATTGAGTCTATCACATTGTGTCGCGGTAAACAATCATGTTCCCATTGGCTAATGTGTTTCAATGATACACATGCGTTCCTCCGCGTATATTCAATATCATTGTAACTGTTTCATTTTACCGTTCTTTATGCTAACTATTGTAAGTTTAGGGTATACATGTCACTGTAAATTTAGTTTATAATTTGACGCTTCATATTATATTTAATATTTACTTTATTTAGCCAACAAATACGATTCAATGGGCTTAGAAGTGGTGATAATGGTATTTATATTGTGTCGATAGTGTGTTCCCTTTGGAATAATATATGCACGATATATTCCGATAATGTATGTGCCTCTCACATAAATATTGAAATTATTTGCTTCAATCACAATTGCTGACAGTGTAAGAATATTATCTTATAAAGTGGGCCATGCTACATCAGGCAGGCAGGCAACACATATTACACAGTGTTAATGGGTAGAAAATCTTGATTTGTGTGAGAAAAGACAACAATTATAACATGGATTCCTGCTAAAAAATGTTTTTGAACATTGAAAGTAACGTTCCTTCTTGAATTAGCAGTAAATATATACACTATAATAGTATGTGGCATACATGTGTTATGCAATACTCTATTAGTGTTACATGGGTAAATATAAACATTTCTGATAATCTACGAAATTAGTTTAAACTAGAGCACTTCAAATGCCTATAGCTCTCTCATTTAAGGAGATAGCCAAAACCGTCAATTAAGCGGAGATAGAGAATTTCGCCAGCTTTCCGATAGAA
>JBEVXV010000126.1:0-3503 GCA_040505915.1 Sedimenticola sp.
AGACAACGAAGCGACGGAACAGAGTGGTTCACAGAGTATTGGCGGAGGACAGGAACGCGGTAAGTCCCCGGTGGAAGCTTTTGAAGCATTTAATTTGTTCAGAGCCTATTTAGATGCTCAGCTGAAAGACTTTAAACAGGACCTGGTTTCACAAGTAGCTAAACCGAAAATTTCTGAAGTGCCAAAGTTCCAAAAAGTGGGCAACAAGATTCAATTTGAGTTCAATTCAGAAATTCTCGAGGGACTTGAGAAGATATACAAACTCCCTCGTCTAGAAAATATTTCCTCCATTGCAAGTGGGCTTATTGATAAAGTCAAACGGCGTAATAAACTGATCAGAGTGGCAGATAATTCCCCCGGGGGCTGGTTAACAGTCGCTGAATATGAAAAGCCAAATCTCGGCAGTGATAGCGAAGATGAGAAGAAAATCAAGCAGGCCGAGTCTAAGGCTGTCAAACGAATTAAAGCCCTTACTCCATCGTCCACCCACGTTAACCCTAATCCTTACAAGCGCCCTTCTGTTTTCACGGAGAGTCGCCCACCAAGGGGCGGTATGGACCAACACAGACTGGCGAGTTATTTCGTGGCTACAAGGACTTCGCATCCCGGGACAAGATCGTCTGTTTCTCCTGTGGGAAACGGGGACATTTTCGGAGAGAGTGCCAGGTGGGAGAGCAGCGGAGAGTCGGCACCGACAGTACATTCACAGCAGGATCTGAGCCAGAGGCAAAAAGGGAAAGAAATTAATGATAAGTATCTTGTTAATCACATATGTCCTAATGATGTATTCGCATATGATGAAATGGTATTCAAACCGGATTGCAGCATTTAATTGTTGTAATAATCCGGGTCAGTCAGCGGGTAATGTACCAGTAGTGAACTGGAGGTTACATGGAGGGCAGAATGAATGATATTATATATTTTAATGTTCGTACAGTATTATATGATGTGGGCAAGGTATCAATCTTCAGAAATGGATTGATATGGGCCGGATGCGTGCTGGATGAAAGGCAAGTTATCACCGGTCTAAAACGGACGAAACTGGGTCTACATGCATTACTTACACTGAATTGGACATTCACGGCCAGTTAACACCTATATGAGCTTAATATTGGCTAGTCCTAAATTCAGGAAAATGCATGTCAGGAGAAAACATACATCGACCGTGTTAAACAGGAGATATGGGCATATACGGGTTACTTGTATCGTGTTTGATGTTGGCAAATTATCTTCCCCACAGTGAGATTGATATGGGCCGGTATGTGTTGGAGAGAAGGCAAGCTATTATCTGCTTAAAATGGACGAATAACATATTCACGCGCGTCGTACGTCAATTCTCGACGTCGCGGTCATGACGTCACGTAAACTATGCGCTCCCCGAGTTATGTTATAAACAAAAAATATTATATTCGTGTTCGTTGTCGTTGAGTTTGTTAAACTTGTCTTTTGGAACGGAGAAAGGCTCGTTTTTCTCCTATTCGGAGGACTCGTTTGGGGAATTCAATATACGGTATAGAAAACGAAGTATTGGGCTGTTAAAAAATTTAGCCGTGATATTTACACGAACATGTACATTTTACAGTTTTTGTTAAATGTAGATTTATGGACACGGATCCTGATCAAGTAAAGGGAAAGTACTCTTACATTTTCAAGGTACCAAGCATCATCGATTATTTCCCTTAAACTTTCTGACACATACACATATTAGCAGCGTCTCATATTTATAATTCTTTTTCGCTGTCTTTACATTTTACAGATCTGTATAAGGTGGGTATCTGGGAAAAGATAAACTCGGTACAAGTGCATCCAGATCACAAAGAAGAGCACGATAATCTACAAGTTCTGTGCAAACTCGCTAGGTCCACGAATACCACGAAAAGTTACACGAGTGTTATTTCAAACTTTTTTGTAAATGGTGTAACATGTACGGTTTTAAACCAGTTCCAGCCACAGATTATCATGTAGCGCTTTATCTTTCCTCTTTACAAAGGTCCGGACCATCTGAGTCTAATGTCAATAACGTCGTTTACGCAATCAGTTGGGCGCATAAAATAGCAGGTTTTTCTGATCCATGTAGCTCAGCGTTTGTCAAAAATATTAAAGACGGTTTACTTAGGTGCGCAGGTAAACCTACGGTACCAAAAGAGCCAATTGGTTTGCCGGACCTGCATAAAATTGTATCACATTTTGGCTCAGACAATAACCTGTTAAACAGCAGATTCGTCGCGATGACTCTTCTGAGCTTTTCGGGTTTTCTTAGGTTTAGCGAAGTTGTGCAGCTTAGAAGAAACGACATTAATTTAAAGATGATTTCTCACGCAGAACTGTTTATTTCTAAACCTAAAACAGATAAATTACGAAAAGGAAGCTCAGTAATAATTAGCAGAACGGGAAATGTTACATGTCCGGTTAGGGCTCTTGAAAGATATTTGACGCTGGGTAAAATCGAAGAAAGTTCTGATGCTTTTTTGTTTAGAAAAATATCTTATTGTAAGAAAAGCGACCCGCACAAACTGTGTAGTGGGGATCACATCTCTTATTCTAGGGCTAGAGAAATATTTTTAGAGAATATATCACAATTAGGCTTAAACAGGAACAACTTCGGGCTTCATTCCCTGAGGCCAGGCGGAGCAACGCAGGCAGCTAACTCGGGGGTGCCAGACAGGCTATTCAAAAAACATGGTCGCTGGAAAACCGACAATGCCAAGGACGGTTTTGTTAGAGAAAGTTTAGAGACGAGAAAGTCAGTTTCCTTACAATTAGGGATTTAGTCAAATAGAGTGTCTTACAAAAGATACAGTATTGGGGTACATGTATCATCTTAAAGGCAGGTATGCAAGGAAACGGTTAATAATAATTGATTACACTACTATAATTGGACTAATTCATCAGGGATGTTTGCGAGAATTCTAATTTTCTTGCCCCAAAATCTCATTCAAACTTCACAAAATATATTACAGTAGAACTAGCAATTAAGAACAAAGCTCTTCTTGTGTCTACATTATTGGTGAATTTAATCCTAGCCCGTTCTTTTTCGGTCGATGATATAAAACCGTATCTCCACTCCTATACAGTCGTTTGTACACTTATTTATACCCCAGCTGCTACCAGCAGTGGGGGTACACTGGAGTCAGATTTTCTGTTAGTAATTTGTTAGATAGTAAATGATTATGTTCGGCTGAGTGAAACGATAGAGAACATAAATATATTTACTATTGGTCAAGTTAGTAACCGGTTTTACAAGTCTGGACATATTACTATGTCCTTATATTACTATGTCCTTATATGGAAGTGGAGTGGCCGGTGTAGGAATACAGTACATAGTACTGTACTTTTATAGAGGTGGTGTGGTTAGCGGAGGGATACATTTGGGCACGGGCTATATTTATAGCCAGTCCAGGGCGGGAACCGTCATTCGAGGTTACGGTATTGTCCTATACACATCGGTCACGTTGACGCCCACCCACCCACCCCGAGTGTAAAGGAAGGAGTTATTATGCCAC
>JBEVXV010000127.1:0-5717 GCA_040505915.1 Sedimenticola sp.
TGAAGTGGAATCGGACTTTATTTCAACTATATATATATATATATATACTCTTAATTTTTAAGTTGGAATACCGTAGACATCTGAGTAGATAGTGATCTGCCGTTACTGCAAAGTTGGCTGTTGACAATATTTTCTCGGAAATGTGATCATTTAAGGAAAAGTATTCCAGTTTGAGCCTTGTACGCAGAATTTGTCTCAATCGTGTTCCATCATAGTACAAGTATTACTTCGGGATAACAGTTGGTAAGCCACGGATTGCACACTTATAAGTAGATAAAGATGGTTTGTTATGGTCAGAAAATAATTTGTACGGCTCCGCTAACGCGCCGCCCGTAAAATAGATTTTCAGACCATAAAACCTCTCATATACCGCTCCAAATCGAAAACCTAAGCATGATTATTCCCTACATGTACGCACGGACAAATGGACGGATGACACCACAATATAACACGAACGTACTTCAATTATACAACGCCGGGGTCATATAAAAAATAAATAGAAGTTAAAATGCGATGTTAATCACCGGCATTTTGATCCCAAGATCAATTATAGGTCATTCACGTTGTCATTTGTCGGTGCTTGTTTTCCTTTTTAAGCTCTATCGAACATGCGCGCATTGATGCATGCTGGATCATTTTGCTTCAAACATGAAAGAAATCGTGGAACATGCAGGTACTCTTGTATCATTTGTATATTAATTGTGGAAATAACAGTCAGCAATTTAGAAATACAGTAGCACAAGTTTATATAAGGTTATGCTATGGTCACAAAGATCGGCCGGTATACGGGGATAGGGGGTAATCGGGAGTACACCGCTGGTTTTGGCCATTTTTCCGACATCGGACAACACCGGTCAAAAAATTTGTCACACATCATTTACATAAATGGCACCGTCCGGAGGCCGTGTGGAGGCCGTCCGAAGACCGTCTGGTAATCGTACGGCGTCTGTTTCCAAAGATAAATTTTTTGGGGGCCGGCGAGGCAGTGAATACCGACCGAACATCTAATACTAATCGGCCGATTATCCTATGATGTCCGGGCGATAACCGGCCTATTCACCGGACATCGTACGAATATCGCCCGAGTATCCTACGGACAACGAACGATGCTTGTACCAGGCCCGGCCGAATGTCGGGCGATTGTCGGGCGGTGTGATGGCCGATGGCTACGTCTTCGGTCAAGAGGTATATAATGGCCGCCCTACCTGGCATGGTAAAAACGTTACGATGGCTGCACCAAGAAGACTACGACTGGCGATGCTGGAACAGGAATTGGCGCAAGCAAGACTTCAACACAACATGATACTGGCGGCGCTGTTAGACGAGGCCGAGAGGGAGCGACAGAGGGCCCCGAGGAGAAGACGGAGGTGGTGGGTCCGCGACTGGATCCTGCGTAGACCGCTGTTTGGCCAGTACGAGACGTTGATGCGGGAGCTCGAGAACGAACACGCCAGCGACTTCAAGTCATACCTACGTGTGGAGCCGGCACTTTGGCACGAGCTCCTCGACAGAGTGGGGCCCCGCATTACCAAGAGCCAAAAGTAATTATACTGTGAAATTGTGAAATTCTTGTGACTTGTACCTATTTTTGCAAACATGTGGTTTAAAAAATATTTTATTATGCATGATTTTAATTATATTTTACCACCTTCTTGTGTTGCAGGTGCCGAGCCCCTTTGGAGCCTGGCCTCAAGCTCGCCATCACACTGAGATACCTTGCCACGGGAGCCAGCTACCGAGACTTGGCGTTCGCGTTCCGCGTCGCCCACAACACCATATCGCTCTTCATCCCTGAGGTGTGCCAGGCGATCTTTGAAGAGTACCAGGCCGAGATGTGGAACACTCCCCAGACCCCAGACGAGTGGCGACCAGTGGCCGAAGGGTTCCGAGACAAGTGGAACTTCCCGCACGCCTGCGGGGCCATCGACGGCAAGCACATCGCCATCACGAAGCCGGGCAAGACTGGGTCGCTGTACTACAACTTTAAAGGCTTCTTCTCCATCGTCATGCTGGCTGTTGTAGACGCTAATTACAAGTTCATCTGGGCCGACGTGGGGGCCCCCGGCTCATCTTCGGACGCCGGGATATTCAACCGATCCCGCCTGGAGCCGGCTCTTCGCCTGGGTACCCTGGGTCTACCCCCGCCCGAACCCCTTCCCAACGACGACAGAGACATGCCCTTCTTCATGATCGGGGATGACGCGTTCCCGCTGAGGACGTACATGATGAAACCGTACTCCCACCGCTACCAGACAATCCCCGAGCGCATCTACAGCTACAGGTTGTCGCGGGCCCGGCGTGTTGTGGAGAACGCGTTCGGCATCCTGGCCCGCCGCTTCAGATGCCTGCTGACCACCATCCAACTCAAGCCCCGCAACGTCGTCAAGGTTGCAAAGGCCTGCATGACGCTCCACAACATTATGAGGACCCGCTACCCCGGCCTGCAGAACCCGGACCTCGACCGGGAAGACGACCAGGTGCAACTTGTGCCCGGGGCGTGGCGGGACGACGCTGTGATGCGTGATGTCGAGGCAGAAGGACGGGGCCCCAGGACGACCCAAGCTGGCAAGGAGCAGCGCGCGTACTTTAAGAAATATTTCATGAGTCCGGCCGGCAGTGTCCCGTGGCAGCATGTGGCGATACAACAATGACTTTGTGTATTACTTTCATTGTGACAGACACTTTCATTACATTCCTATTTTACTATGTCCCATGCTTGTAATAAATATGTTTGCTATATTTGTATCATTCCATGAAGTTGTTGCATTGAAATCAAATATTTTTTTCATAAATATGAAACATTTCTTTTGTACTTTCTTGTGTGTTAACACTAATAAAACACTAATAAAAGGTATACACTTAAAATACATTGGTTTGAAATAAAATAAAGAAACCTTTAAAGAAATATAATGGTTTGAAAAATAAAAATAAAAATATGGACTGAGAAATAAAACAGCATAATTCTAATATCAATCATTGTGATTGTCTTAATAAAAAGTAATTTCAATAGTTAAATTTGGGGGACATATAGAGCAATCCGCAGACTTTGACTGTCATTACATTTTTTAAAAAGAAGAGCCAAATACATAAAGCAAAGTCTTTTCAGTTATTATTTTAGACTTTGTACGAATTTGACCTTTAAAACATTTCACCTTTGTTTTTTTTAGATGACCTTTATTATTTCTATTGTAAAATTGACCTTACTATTTGCTTTTTTTTTCTTTGTTATTGGACCGTTTATAACAACTTTATTTTATACAAGGCAAAACACACACATAAATTATTTTAAGACCCAGGATTTTTTATTAAAACTCAAAGCACATTCTTTTAATATGCACAGTCACATGGTAATATAACATAAACATATCCAACGTCAATGGTAATCACATCAATAGATGCACATATAAAGTAATCACAAAAGTCACAGATCCCTGGCCATATCCCTGTCCATATCGTTATCCGAGTCGGACACATGGCTCATCTGGTTCGAGTCTATAACTATGTTGTGCACATCGTCGGAGGGGTGGAGTGTCCTCTGCGTATCCTGAAGCAACTGTGACAGGGACTCAGTGGACTGTGTGGACTGCTGAGCGGGGGGCGTGTCCACGATTGAAGTACGCGTCGGGAGCGAGCTGCCCAAGGGTGACGTCATGGTGTCAGCTACGGCCCATGCCTGTTTCAGCAGACTGTCAAAGGAGGTGGCAGCTGGCGCAGGGGCCGAGAGGGCACGAGCTGGATACTGAAACATAGTAACATAAAAACATTACTACAGTGCAAAATAAGACTATAAGTGTTAGGCATAAAATGTTCATATTGTAAAATAACTGCAATGAGATGTACTGTACAATGTAAAGAGCTTACAAAAACATACCTGTAGTTGTGTGGCAAACTGCGGCTGCTGCTGCTGGTGGACCCGTGGAGGGATGGCAGAGAGGGTGATGTACTGTTGCTGCGGCAACAAGGTCGGCAGCTGCGGCTGTGCTAACGGCTGTGGCTGTGGCTGCGGCTGCGGCGTGGGCTGGACCTGCCCCGAGAGGTACCGCATGCCCAGCGCGAAACTGTCGGCCTGATACTGGCGGTACAGGTTCTCGGGGATCTCCGACTGTATGCTGACTAGCCAGTCAGCCCACGCCGCACTCTCTGGCTTCTGGGATGCCTCCCGCATAGCCTGCACCTGTGAACAGAACATGAGCATTGCATTTAATAGTAAATACAAAAAAACTTGCATTCAAAAGTAATGGGATGTAAGTACAAGACAATGCTCAATGTGGCAATTTTATCATGTATTTACCTTCTCATCCGCCTGCTTGGCTGACTCGGCACTCTTCTCCAGAAACCTAAGGAGCACTTCCTGCACACCCGAGGACTTCGCTGAGGGCTTGGCTGAGGACTTGGACTTTGAAGTACCCCTGGAAGTGCTGGGAGCTCCCTCATCTGCCGCCACCGACACCGACACCGACACCGACTCCGACTCCACGTCCGACCCAGACTCGTCACCGCCCTCAGCCCCGGCAATCTGAAACATCAGCAAGCAAAAAATGAAAATGAGTTAATACCAATTGTCCATTCAGTATTATCTATTGTGAAATATTGAAATATTTATGAAAGAGGTAAAGTCGACAAATTCTGCTTGCAGATGCTTACCTTTCCGCACGTGTCTGTCTTGGAAGTACGGGGCCTGTAGAAGGGGTCCAAGAACGAGTATCCGTGCACCTTCAGATGCTGGAGGGGCGTCAGGACCTTGGCTGCACCAGACCCGCTCGGTGTCGTCTTGACCGCATTCTTGAGCTTGAAGTGGTCTGTTCGCATGTTCGTGAAGTGGCGCATGATGTCTTCCACTGTAACACACAGAAAAAGGAAAAACATTAGGACATTTCTAAATTGTAATACATTTTTTAAGTAAAATTTTCACAAAATTCCAAAAACATTCAATATTTCACAATAGATAATGGTCTCACCTTGAACGTTGATCTCGGCGCTCAACTCGAGCAGCTTCGTGTCCTTGAGGTGGGTGTCCTTGTGGCTCTCGTGTGACACATCGTAAAACATAGGGTTCCCCTCGAAAAAAGACGCTATCTTCCTCATTATGTCGATGGGGAACTCTGGCTCCTTGCGGCGCCTCTTGGACTTCTTGGACAGCGACTGCGACTCGGACTGTGACTGGGGCAGCGACTGGGACTGCGACCCTGACTGCGACTGGGCCACAGACTCCTGCGACGCATCTGACTCAGCTCCGGCTCCATGGGTGCTCTCCTTGTCACTGCTGTGGTCCTCGGCGGGGGCAGCCTTCTTCTTCCTGGGGGAGGTTCTCCGAGGAGCTGCGGGTGCCTTCTTCTGCTTGCCCTTGCCCTTGCCCTTGCCATATTCTCCTTCTTTTCCTTTGGGAGGCATCTTCTTAGCTTCTCAAGTTGTTGTTGTGTGTGTGTTGTGTCTTGTGTAGAAACGCGCTATAATGTTGTACACGGCGACTGACGGGGGTTTATATAGTCCGCCCGATGCCCGGCCGATGTCCGGTTCTAGCCGGCCGGTGACCGGCCGATGTCTGTAACATATCTGGTCCACACCGGTTCAAGCCGATCGGACATCGGTGGGTTACTTTCCAATGTGTAAACACACATCGGCCGGATATCGGCCCATGTCCGGTCCCAAAAATTTCTCCTCTGAGGCTACATACACCGGCCGATTACCGCTCGATTCCCGGCAGGATATCGGACGAT
>JBEVXV010000128.1:0-5794 GCA_040505915.1 Sedimenticola sp.
TGTATGGGTGTGGACTGCGCCTTTTTGAAGGCATGAAGTTGCGGGTTCAGGACTTGAACTTCGACATGCAACTTTTGACGGTACATAACGCAAAGGGAGAGAAGGATCGCACGGTGCCTATGCCGGAGATTTTGGCGGATGAACTGAGGGATCAGGTCAAATATGTCGCAAAGGTTCATCAGGGCGACCTCGCTGCCAGCTACGCGGGCGTATTTTTGCCCGAAGCACTGGATAGGAAATACCGGAATGCGGCACGGGAACTGGCATGGCAGTGGCTTTTTCCGGCGGGGTCGTTGACCCATGTACCTGGTACCTCGGAGTATCGCCGTTATCATCTGCACGATACACTCATGCAAAAAGCGATCAAGAAGGCAGTACAGAAGACGGCGATCACCAAGCGCGCATCTGCCCATACCCTGAGGCACAGCTATGCTAGCCATCTTTTGCAGGCAAACTACGATATTCGCACGATCCAGGAACTCCTGGGGCACAGCGATGTAAGGACAACGATGATCTACACCCACACGGTCAAGAGCAACACGAACAAGGATGCGAAGAGTCCGCTGGACTTTTAAGACCACCCACCTCCCGGTCGCTTTTCATAATCAGCCGTTACGCTTATTGACGGTGTTGCGCAACATGCTACACTTTATCCATGATCAAATCATTCAAGCACAAAGGTCTTGAAAAATTCTACACCACAGGAAGTAAGAAGGGTATTCAGGCAACACATGCTACATGCCTGAGAATGCAGCTTACTTCCTTAGATACGGCTCATTGTATTGAAGATTTGAATATCCCTGGCTATCGACTACATCAGCTGAAGGGAAGTAAAAAAGGTCTATGGTCAATTACAGTCAGTGGTAATTGGCGCGTAACTTTTGAGTTTCATTACGGCCATGTTTATATCGTCAATTATGAGGATTATCACTGATGAGTATGCACACCCCTCCGCACCCTGGTGAGTTTATCCAGGCAACATATATGGATCCATTCGATATTAGTTGTCGTAATCTTGCCAAGCACCTTGATGTTGCAGCGTCTACTCTCAATAGGGTTATTAAGGGTCAAAGCGGCATCAGCCCTGAAATGGCATTAAGGCTTTCCAAGGCATTGGGACGTAGCCCTGAGAGCTGGCTCACAATGCAAGACAATTATGATCTCTGGCTTGCCAAAAAACAGATCAAGCTTACTAACGTGCATCCTTTGAATCTTCAGTGCCGCGTAACCAGGCAATCAATTTGACCACCTTATGCTGTGCTTCAGGTAGCAAGTTATGGCAGCGTTATGTGAAAAACACAGAGAAAAAGTACAATGATAAACGTTGAGCAACTTCATCCTGAGTTCATCACAGATGAAAAAGGAAAGAGAAAATCGGTGGTATTGCCGATAACAGACTTTCAAAAACTTATAAATGACTTGGAGGATTTGGCTACTATCGCAGAGAGGAGAGCCAACAACTAGTCATGCTGGCTTTATTAAAGAGCTGAAAAGTAGTGATCTCCTATAGTATCGAATGGAAAAGCTCTGCAAAAAAAAGAGCTTAGACGATTACCAAAGAAGGCAATTATAAACATAATTTCCGCTGTTGATAAGTTGCCAAATGACCCTCAACCTATTGGTAGTAAGAAGATTATAGGAACAGAGCATACCTATCGGCAGAGCATTGATGATTATAGAATTTTATATTCAATAGAGAATTGTCAGTTAGTCATAGGGATTGTTCGAGTAGCCCCCCTCCCACAGCACCGTACATAGGGTCCGTATACGGCGCCTGACCTGTTATTAACAGAGATACTTCATCGGGTAAATCGAATCCATTTCAAGTGTCTATCGGATCGTAGCCGGATGGTGAATCTTGCTTCGCGCCAGCTGTAGATACACCTCATCAAGCTCAATATCTCCCGCCTCGTGGGAGCGCTTTAGCGCTTCATTCAACAGCGGCAACGCGGCATCAATATCGATACCGTCAAGCTTTTCACTAAAGAGCCGCCGTAGTGAACCAAGCATCAACGGTCCTGTGTGGGCGGTCAACAGTTGCCATGCCGGGTGGTGCTTTTTCAGATTCAGCAGGGAGCTGGTGCTCGATTTTATCTTTTCAGTCACTGTTCAACCCTGTGATTCAACGCGTTATTCACCATGAAATCTGTCATCAGACGCAGCCCATACATTCATAGTCATCATCAGAAAAAGATACCTGATATGGCAACTAAATATTGGTAAACTAACCCTACCAACAACAAGCTTATAACCTGACAATCGCCCACATATCATGATCAAAAGAAATCAAAAGAGAAAGCGCCCCAACACACCACCCCGCTCTCCCGGCTGGCACAGTAGCGACGATGAAGAGATCCTGCGACGCCAGCAGCGGGCAGCCAAAGAAGCTCTGAAGGTCGAATCTTTGGCAGAGAGTGACGGCTTTTACGGGGAGCAGCGGGTAGACTCAGGCAGCGGACAGATATACCGGGTGGAGGTACGCTCCCTCACCGAACATATCAACAGCTGCAGCTGCCCCGACCACCAGATCAATGGTCTGGGGACATGTAAACATATCGAAGCGGCTCTCCTCCGTCTCCAGCATCGGCGAAAACGCGCGTTTAAACTAGCGGCGGATCAGGGCACAACTCAGATCGAAATCTTTCTCGACCGGCGTGATGAAAAAGTTCGGATTATCTGGCCCGCAAATGGGCGTATCGGTGCCAAGGTCAAACAGCTGCTTACCCCCTTTTTCACCCCGGACAACCTCCTCAACGGTGAACCCCTCGATAGACTACCAGCACTACAGCGAGCAGTAGAGAGTGCCCACTGGAGCATCCGAAAGAGCATCAGGGTCTCACAACATCTCGCCCCCTGGCTGGCGATGCTGGATCGGCGAGAGCAGCAGATTCGCCGCCGCCGCCACTTTGAGACCGAAGTGGCGGCAGGCAATACCAGCCTCGACCTGGTCAAACACAAACTCTACTCCTATCAACAGGAGGGCATGCTGCATCTGGCATTTACCGGACGGGCGCTGTTGGCTGATGAGATGGGGCTGGGCAAGACAGTGCAAGCGGTTGCCGCCTGCGAACTACTGCGCCGTACCCAGGGCATCCGCCGGGTACTGGTGGTCTCCCCCGCCTCCCTGAAGGGCGAGTGGGAGGAGCAGATTGCCAAGTTTACCGACCTCTCCTCACAGATCATTCAGGGAGCCCGTGCAAAACGCCTGCGGCAATACACTAATCCTGCTTTCTTCCACCTCGCCAGCTACGAACAGATACGCTCGGATGTAGAGGAGATCAACAGCATCCTCTCACCGGACGTGATCATTCTCGACGAGGCGCAACGGATAAAAAACTGGCAGACCAAGACCGCCATCTCCATCAAGCGTCTCAAGAGCCCCTCCGCCTTTGTACTCACTGGCACCCCGGTGGAGAACCGGATTGATGAGATCTACTCCATCGTCCAGTTTCTCGACCCCCACCTCTTCGGCCCCCTGTTCCGATTTAATCGGGATTTCTACCAGTTGGATGAAAGGGGGCGTGCCGAAGGCTATAAAAATCTCGACCAACTCCATCAACGGCTTCAGCCTATTATGCTGCGCCGACGTAAAGATCAGGTAGAGGGCCAGCTCCCCGGACGGACGGTGAACACCTATTTCGTCCCCATGCACAAAGAACAATCTCTCCGTTATGGGGAGTACGAACTAAGGGTGACACGCATCGCCGCCATGGCCAAAAAACGGCCACTGACAAAAGAGGAGATGGAGCAGCTCCAGCGTAACCTTGCCTGTATGCGTATGCTCTGCGACACCCCCTACATACTTGATCAGGAGTGCTTCATCTCGCCCAAACTAGATGAGCTTGACACTATTCTTCAGGAGTTGATGGAGAGCGGGGATCACAAGGTGATCATCTTCTCCGAGTGGGAGCGCATGCTGCAACTGGTGCGGGGGCTGGCCGAAGGGATGGGACTGGGCTACGCACTGCATACGGGTAAGATTCCACAGCCCAAGCGTCGTGTCGAGATCCAGCGTTTTAAAAATGATCCCCAGTGCAGACTGTTTCTCTCCACCGACTCGGGTGCCGTCGGGCTTAACCTGCAAGCGGCCAACGTAGTGATCAACCTGGATATGCCATGGAACCCCGCAAAACTGGAGCAGCGTATCGCCCGCGCCTGGCGCAAGCACCAGAAACGGACGGTACAGGTGATCAACCTGGTCTCTGAGGGCACCATTGAGCACCGTATGCTCTCCCTGCTGGAGCAAAAAAGCGCCCTTGCCAAAGGCATAGTGGACGGTATGGGCGAGAGCAAAATGAGCCTACCTTCAGGGCGGGCCGCCTTCCTGGAGCGAATAGGCACACTGATGGGGAGTGAGCAGGAGCAGCCACCCGCCCCCACCACCGATCCCATGGAGAAGTTGCGCGATAACCTCATCGACCACTGGAGTGACCAGTTGGAGCTGATGGAGCTGCACGGAGAGGGAGCAGAGCAGACCCTCCTGGTGGTAACCGAGCGAATGGATGAGGCGATGCAGGAGGCACTCAATTATCAGATCAGCCAGCAGTTCCCAGACCAGACACCTCAACTGAAGTTACTGGACAAAGAGGCCTACGCCACCATTCAGCAACTGATTAAGGCGGGTATCCTGAGCGCCAACAGCGACAACGCCAGAACCCTCTATCAGGCATCTGAAACCGGCAAACCAAAGGCGAGCGCCCTCTCAAAACGGCTATCCGAGGCCAGAAAGCATCTAACCCAAAGTGAACACAAACAGAAAATGGCAACGGTACTTGCCAATGGTGGCTTTGCCATAGAGGCGATCAGGCCGATGAGTGAGGCCGTTGAAACGGCTCTACACTCCCTACTCATCTGGCAGGGGCACAGCGCCGATACCGAGACGACAACAGCGTCGATCGACTCACTACTGGTAGAGCCAAAACTGTTGCCTGCGGAAACCCTGCAGCTGCTAAGCCACCTGAGAGAGGATCAACCCATCACTGATGAGAAACAGGCCATTCAGCTGCTCAGCCAATGTGATGACCTCATGACACTGGCGTCCAAACAGCTGTGCGTTGTGAACAAAACCGGATAAGCGAGATGGCCAAACCAAAGAAAAAACTCACCGCCGCTCAGAAAGCAGCGAAGAAAGAACGGCAAAAGAAGTACATGACCGTTTTTATGAATGGGAAACAGGTAAGGGTCAAAAGACCAGAGACCATCGATGGAATGGATGTGGATGAGTTTATTCTGAGAAATGCAGATCCTATCTGGCTGCACCAGAACGAGCTGTGGGAGTACATGAATCAAGAGCCAGATGAAACAGATTCAGATGATCCCATAGAAGGTGATCAGATACCCTTCTGAGCGAAATTGAAGCCACCGCTAATCTCCTTATTGAGTGGTGGATGTCCTGTTAATACACCGCAATCCACTCGAAGCAGGCATGGTGGTTGATTTGGCGGATTACTATTGGTCCAGTTATCAGGCATACACGAAAGCGCGCAGTGCGCCTGGTTGGCTGTCTACGGAGTACATCCTCAACTCATTTAGTAGCAAAAACCGTCGGCAGGCCTATAAACGCTTTGTCGCTCGGGGAGTAGACGAAGATATTGCGCACTTTTATGCAGGGGAAAAGCAGACTCCCATTTTAGGGAATGAGTCCTTTCGGCAACGTGTGCTGACCGGGAAGCCTCTGCATATTGATCTGCCGGAATTGAAGAGGACTCGGGTACTGCCGGGTATTGAATCAATCGTCAATGTAACGGCTGCGTATTATGGGGAGGAAGGGGCAGCTCTGTGGCAATCGAAGCGA
>JBEVXV010000129.1:0-4201 GCA_040505915.1 Sedimenticola sp.
TTCAATATTTGGTAAACATGCCAGCACGTCAGAGTGGCACCCACACTCATCTAATCGAGAAAATTGAATTGTTCCAATATCTATCAGCGTCTCCTCATCCTCCCCTTCCTCCTCCTCATCGTCTGATTGCAGCTCAGACGTGGTGAGCGTCTCCTCATCCTCCCCTTCCTCCTCCTCATCGTCTGATTGTAGCTCAGACGTGGTGACCTCGTGTCATGTATTGGCCCATGGAAGTGGAGCACCGCTTTCGTCTCTAGTAACTCCGTAGCTGAAAAATAACTCGGATT
This sequence comes from Sedimenticola sp., assembly GCA_040505915.1. Lineage (GTDB taxonomy): Bacteria > Pseudomonadota > Gammaproteobacteria > Chromatiales > Chromatiaceae > Vondammii. The sequence continues at coordinate 288 of JBEVXV010000129.1, forward strand.
TCGGCGGTATATCTGTCGTCGCGTAAAAGAGAAGGTGACACTTGGTGTCAATGTAGGTTGTGACCGCCTTCAGGTTGGGGCGTGCCGTCGAATGGTTTATTTTCCTGCCATATGTCTTGTTGAACTCCTCTTCGCTATGGCATTCGCACCCAGTGCAGGCGTCTTTGCATAGCCTCTTGCCGTGTCTGTCGGTGTAAAAGTAAACGTAATTACCTATACACCCTTCGGCATTACTCATGACTTCTCGCCCCTCTTGAGCGGTACAGTCGCGACCGTGATAATCGCACACGAGCGATCCCTTGGCGAATGGCAGATTGCCGCTGAAAACGCCATCGCCCATGTCCGCATTGTCGCATGTTTTGATGCATAAATTCGGCCAGTCTTGACCGTCAATATGCATTTTTATCTGCTCGTCACTGTCCGGCAGTTTTCGTCTTTCAGCGTGCATGATTGCCTTCATGTGTCGCACGACGCCCTTTTCTGTTATCTTGACATTGCCTGCAACGTGCTGAAAAATCCGCATGTCCTGGGGAAATGCAGGTAGCTCACTCAACTCGTTTAGCTTGCAGCGCTGTCGCTTGGCAGTCGCATTCAACAGCCTCTCCGCACATCTCTTTTCTCTCCCGTCCTCTACCGCGTATCGCAGTTTGCGATTCAGTCTTGCTGCCGTATTTTTGTCAATGTTGTACTGTTTCGCCAACTCCGAGGTGCCCGGCATTTTTGCCGCGAGCAAGTCTCCGTACTTGACCGTCAAGTCTCGCAATATGATGTTTACCTTTTGTTGTATATTCATTGGCGAAGACCCCACACTGGCAATCAGTGGACTCAGTACTTTCTTTCTTTCCGTCTTCTTGCCTTTCCTGGGTGAAGGAGTTCGCAGCGGAGTCGGCTCCTCTACCTCCTCTTGAGACTCTAGTTCCCATTGCTCAATGGAACTCACTGGAACCGGCCGAATACGCTTCATCGGTGATCTACAATGGGCAGAGTTCTCACCTGACTCGGGGGATGATGCGTATGCCCGTTTTCCCGGTGTACGGGTGACCTCACGTGGAAAGGCGACGGTGCCTTTCTCTTGCCTACGCTGAGGTGCACTGGCGACTTCATCTGGAAATGCGTTCTTGTTGCCTTTGTCTGGATGGTAAAATGCTATCATGTGCTTATAATTAGCCACTACGCCGATGGCAGCGGCAGATGCCTTCTGGCGATAATCGCTGTTCCTCGTCCTTTCTGAGTGGCACATGAAATCGGCCATGTCTTTCTGTGCATTGACGCCCATCTTCTGGTTGTATGTCTCGAATGACTTTCTAGCATCCGCAGAGGTATATTTGGTTGGTAGTTTCGCCGCTTGCTGCAACTTGACGGGCGCCTCTGAAAACTTTGTAAATTTGGAGCCGTCATTCTGAAGGAAAAATGCTTCCGACGTGCAATTTGTAGTAATAACAATGCGCTGTCTTACATATCTGTGATAGCTCTCAAAGACAGGTATTAAGTACTCGTCAAGCACTACGCGGGCTATAAATTGCCGGGCCGTCTTGTGCTCGCTGACGTTGACTACTGCAGATGGGCCTTCCTTTTCATTGATGGAGGTCAACACTAAATCGGTGGTCATGTTTTCTAGCACACCTGGACGGTGTGCTTGCATCAGCATGATGTAACTCGCAATGTAGCGGTTAACAAAGCAAACCTGATCGCGATTGAGAGGCATGCCGGATTTCGCGAGAGACATGATCTTCCCAAATCGGCTCTCCGACACCCTGATCACCTCTGTTACTTCGTATGGCGACGGTACACGGGGTGCCTTCGATTTCGCCACACGCGTCTCACGCTTCGATTCCTTTTCCAGGTGCTGACCCTTATCGCATAACTCTGCGTGCATGTCTTTCAATCTTGACTTATCTGCCTTCCTCTGTTCAGTCTTTGCTCTTTTCTGCTCACACTTGACGAAAAGCTTGAGCGACTTGTTATAGTTGTAGAGTGTTTGAAATTTACACCCACCCTTGGTCAGCAACATCTTGTTCACCTCGTTGTAGGCATCCTCGGTGAGACACTTGTCCGTATACGTGTCCTGCCTGCCGCCCATATGGTATGTCATCCTGATGACATTGAATGCTCCATTATCCGTGACACGTTGATTCTTAAAGCTATTTGCAAATTGCTTACGAAAATTCAGGAAGGGTGCGCTACTTTTAAAACTAGCTGGTATATTGTACCAGCCAATGTTTTCTAGGGAGCCTTTGGTACCCGCTTTGTACCGGTTTTGCCGACCCTCTTCGACATCGGAAGAGGAATTCGAAACTGGTTCTATTGTGCGTACGGCCCTGGGCGATTGCCTACGGGCTGCAGCATGACCCTTACCATCTGCCCACTTACTACAGCCAGCAGAAGGTTCTGATAAAAGTACCCTACGATGACTTACAGTATTCGTTACCGTCGTATTCCCCTTGTCGCTGTCGTCGCTAGACTCAACGAACAATGGCCTCGGCCGTTGATCGGGAAGCCTACCACCACTTAACGTATGCTTGCCGCTGGCACCAGCATCTGTCTCATCTGTCTCCTCATCTGTTGAAGACAAGGGGCGTGTAGTCCTACGACGAGCTGACAAGGGGCGTGGAGCGGGGAACATTTGACGATTTTCCGTCTTCTTGCCCCTGGTGCCAGCATCTGTCTCCTCATCTGATGAGGATAAGCCGTATTTTTTCCCTATGGCAGCATCACTCGCTGTCTCCTCATCAGATGAGCAAATCGGCTTCGGCATGTGGCATAACGACTCCGTCGACACATTCAGCAGTTCTGAGTAGGTGTCAGCGAAGACGAATTTGTTGCCGTCGTAGTCTACAGTCTCCAAATTATCGGGGAGTGTAGGCAACGGCGGTAAGGGTCCAACGAAGTCTACATTCTCCGAAATATCGGTGAGTGTAGGCAACAAGGGGCGTGCAGCGGGGAGCCTTTGACAATTTACCGTCTTCTTGCCCCTGGTGCCAGGATCTGTCTCCTCATCTGAGAAGCCGTGTTTCCCCCCTATGCCAGCATCACCAGACGAATAGGGTCCAACCCCAGATACGGGTTCCGTTATAACTAGTGGAACGGGCACAATTTCGCACTGGTTACAAAATTCCACCGGGACCATGCTGTGCCCATACTGTTCAAGTATTTCTAATACTTCCCGTTTAGAATATACTTCCTTTTTAAATTTTTTTGGATTGACGAAGACATTTCCAGTTATATTGTATGCAGCTTCACGATACATACCTATCAAGTCCAGACTTACCTGCGCGTCGGTGGCTGCTTTGTCGCTGGCTTTACACCTATCCTTCATGTGGCGACTGAGGTACGGCCCCACGTACTTGTAGCACTGCATACAACCGCCTTGCATTCGATTTTGAGCCATATTTTCCTACAAAATGGTACCACAGAACTGATCAGCAATAAGTGGAGTCCATCTTGGATTTTACAGTAGCATATGTCGCTGTCTCTGACAGACATACATACATATAGAGAGCGGCCATTTGATGATTCTGTTATTCTCAAGATGGCCGCCACTTCATCCATAACTAGCCAGAAGGACTGATATTTAACTTACTTACTGTGGTGTACACACTGCCATTCGCGCAAGTGACAGCCATTGCTGTCAGTTACAGTCCGGAAATAACACGGACACATCAAGCCATTGATGCCTTCGGTGAGTAATACACCGTTCAAAGAACGATGCACTACTAATCCGTCGGCCAATATCTTGGGTGTGTCCATGTCTATAAGAACTTCGGATGAGCGGCGATAGCCGCTCTTAGCGCCTGCGCCGCTAGCAAAATGTATGTGCCTTCGTCCCATAGGTCGAAGGCCATCGCATCTGATAGTGGCCCATGCGCTAGCCGTCGTTCCATGCACCATTGCACAGGGTACATTTACCTGCTCCA
>JBEVXV010000130.1:0-6441 GCA_040505915.1 Sedimenticola sp.
TGTTGTAAGGTGTATGTCTTAGATGGTACCAGGATCAAAGGGAATAACTAACTCATTATAAGTCCTATTTTAGTATTTAATAGTTAACTGCATTCAGAATAGGTGTACACAACATGAGCTCCCGGATTAGACTACAACCTCCCCGCACCGCTCTCTGCTGCATCTCACTGCGCATGATCCAACTAGTATATTTATAGACAACTATCACTGATACTATTATTATACAATACCACAGTATCCCCTTTCCCCAAAAAATCAATCTCCGAATTGATTAAAACATAGTATCATCGAAAAACTAACAACCTCATGTTACTTTTATTTTTAAAAGATGTGAGACTCTCACTTTAATAAAAAAAACTTATGTATCAATACTGTACCATCAGGTTGTCTCTTGTTTTCTAGTCATATACTTCCATATCAAGCAGTTATCTTTGATATATGTACGTTATAGTATCAACTGTAATATATATATGTATGTGTAACTCAACTAAACGTCACATGCAATTAACATACTTAATAACATTATTAAGAACAATTAGATTAAAGAAAGTCTGATTATATACATGTATAAGAACATACAATGATGATCAAAGTCTACACTGTTCAATGTTCGTCTTCGAATCATTCATAAATGTGCATATAGTATACAATATTAATTCAATATGTATTGAATATAGTAATATATACATACGCAATGCATTTATTCAGTGATACATTTATCTATTTCTCACCATACATTTAAATATAATTATCAAGTCTTGACGTATAAATTCACGTCGTTAGCATGTATAAGACATATCTTCAAAACCCGTGCATTCTATTGCAACTTTAATTTCTAGATTTACGGCATTTGAAATAATAAAATTGCCGTGAATATTTTTGTCGAAAAGCGACATACAAAACGAGCCACATTTTCACTATGTGACCTCTGTACATTCTCTCAATAAGCCTGCGCACATTTGTTACAGATTTATAAACATGATGTCATAACAATTCATGTATCAAAACATTTTAACTTTTCCCATACCACATGCATGTATCGTCTTTGGCAAACAGTGCACATCCAGATATGCCAGTCTATCAGCCGGTCCAATGCTAAAAGGTCAAACGTGAAACGTCGCTTTTTATGGAACACCAAAAACCTCGTGGCGACAATGTATTAATATATCACTTGACATTACTTAACATGACATCACAGTGGTGAATCGAAAAAAAAATCACGCTGAGGAATCGAACAAAAAAATCATTTGGAAATTGTATATGAAAACAAATTCATATGTATTTTCATGTGATTATAAAATGTTTTCATTTTGTATGGTGGCCAATCTCGGCCTAAATGTAATAATTTACATAGATGACGTAAATGTTTGACGCAATCTATTCGAGAAAATACAAATATTCCCATATACAGTACAATACAATACATGTAAGAAACACAACAATTGCATTTATCTACAATTACATACTATTCGGTCTACATGTACAATGTTTTCCAGTCATTACGATTATATGCGACCAATTTCCCCATAGCATATATAAACATTCCGTTTTGACGTCAACTCCCATAACATTGTTAACAATTTTCTATATTTCCAAGTGCACCTGTCATCGACAACTATTGTATCGCCAAACGCATGCTTTCCCATGACCAATCGTAAACATTACTTAACGCTGACAACTTGAAATTCGCATATGCGCTCTCTCTGCACCAAAACAAAATCAAGTTCACATCCAAAACACAACACCATTGTTTTGAAAACAGTCCACAAGCCACATATTTTCTCATGCTGTATCAATAATATTACTGGTATGTTTTTGTGGCAGCTGTGAAACCCCATAAACCTATTAAGCGAACTTGAATGAAATAATGGACATGCTACGGAAAAACATAATTATATATTTATCAAGATTGTTGTCTTCAACAAGTTTACCAGAATCATATTGCACTGATATGAGTGTACAGTAATTAATGTACAATTACAGTTGCATTTACCACATATCTGCCAGCTTTATGAAAAGTGCACTGACATGTACATTAATGCCAAAGAAAATGCATAATGTTCTTATGTACATAGTTTTTAGTATTACGTCACTGCACAATTATAAGTGTTGTTGTTGTTGTTGCTTTTTCTTATAATAATTAAAAAATCTTCGGAACAAACAGTATAGATCTTCGTTGGTTTGCTTCTGGATGTTGATATATACATGTACTGAAGTTGACTTGTACACATCTCTCAAAATAGCACTGTATACCAATATTTAAAATTGATTCTAAAAAATATCCTAACACAACATAGATAAATTTTGTAACATGTCATACGGTCATACAATGCATACATACAATAATAAACAAATGTATCTACAGACATGGTGAATATGCATGTACTGTGAATGTGTCACTAAATGAACACTATTTATGTCACCTTTATACGTATAGACGTATATTTAAAAACAAAACAAATACTGCAGATATATACCTGATTGATTATTGAAGAAATATACGTTGGCAAACAGTATAGCTCAGAATGTGATAGCTTTGATAGCTGTGATCAGTTTGCTACAATTACGGTATGACCTTTTCCGCATATGTGTGATTATAAATAGACTGGAATTTCGGTTTGTGACTGTAAGTTCATAATACTACATACATGTACTATGCCTGCAATATGTATGAGTAAATGTTTTCTACGTGTAAGACTTGTATATCAAGTAAACTAACTGTAAGGTTATCCCTAGGTGATTGATTTATTAATCCATTGATTGATTATTTGATAATTACTTGGTGATTGATTGACTTAATATTTGATAAAAAAAAACGATGAATGATATATAGAACAATGTTCCTTGATTGAGTGTGAGACATTGATTGATTGAACATTGGTTTAATGTTTCATGACCTCTCTTGGGTCAGCCCGTACCACACAGACCGACGTCAGAGACACCATGATACATTATTTCGTTTAGGCAATCAATACTCGATTATACATGTAGTCAAAATTATAGTACATGTTTTCTAGCAAAACATGAAATACACAAGTCATGTACATATTAAAACATATTAAAACAGTACACATATAAAGAAAGAAAGAATATAAACATGGTATTTACATATACATGAAATGACAAAACCATTCATTAACAATGAAGTGTTTTGTACACAATATCCACGAAGCCAAATTTCAATTCCATCTCTCAAATTGCTCCAGAAACTCAATTATTGACATACACAGTACACATACCCGTGTTTTCGTCCTTATTCCTTTATATACTGAACGTTACTCAGTCTTATTTGTGTATTTGCTCATTTCTACTGACCAGACTGACTCCGATATCAGTGTTATGAAACATAATTCTCAATTTGGTAAATCGCATTCCACGATATGACACCCGTATTATATCAATTGACATAATGTTGTATACTCTGGCTCAGATATGCCACAGTCAGACGATCCCTGCAATTTTTATTTCTCGACGTTTGTATCATCACCACAGTGTCAATGAACCCATATTCATTCTAATTATTACGCTCCGACTGACATTAATGTCATATATGTTCTATGACTTTTCCATGATATACATCTACCGTATGTATATAAAACTTCAATTCTATGACTTCCTCTAGCTAAATTTCTTCATCAGTTAAACTGGTTTGTCCCTTTCCTAAGATAATATAATTTCAAGCTAGTATTATGTGTGTCAGCATTGAATATACATGTACAACATGGGGCTGCAGACCCCCGTGTTCTACATATCCAACAAATGCCACATTATTTGTGCAATCTCATTCGATATTAAGTACCAATCACGTTCTTAAAATTATATTTATGTGTTCGCTTATTTCATTACAGTGTTCAATGTACATATTTGAAAGTTTGATCAATTTTCACAATTTCATCCACTAATCATGATAAAAAATTGTTCAAATAGTTGACAACGACTGTCTACATTTCATATACAGCCTACACTACACTAATTAATGAATAATGAGTGACTACGGCATGAATGAAAAATGAATGATATTAACTACCTACACTATCATTATAACAAAAAAATATTAAACTATCAAAAATATAGTCGTTGCCCACTATAAGAACTACATAATACAACTCATACTGGTTTGCATGACCAGATGAATTGTATACATGTTTGTTTGATGTTGTCATTACATTGTCACGTTTGCTTTATTTCATACAAATGTATTTATTTGTTCGTAACACACTATTCTTATTAATTGATATTATATTATGGAACACTCGTATTGACTTTATTACCAGTCACTTGTTTACGTTATTTTCAACGTCCGTCCGTCTCTACGCGTATGCGCTTTACTCCTACTTCCTAACGTCAGAAGCGTTTTATACGTTTTTAACGTCGCCTACGCCTTTGCGCCCTGTTAAAACGTCTGATCAATTCATAATCAAGTATATTCTCTATAGGTTCAATGGACTTGTCTCCGCCTGACCAGAGTACCAGGTAATGTATCTTACCCCGAATTACTTGCTTTCTTAGTAATTTCTTAGCCTTGAAAATGTTTTCCTGTGGATCTGACCGCCTTGTCTGACTATCTATACCTCTGTCAGCTTGCGAGCCTGGTTGTCCGTTTAATGTCTCATGGTGTCTTGTTTCCTCACGAACGTCCGTTCGTCTGTTCCTTGTCATGTTCCGTTGTCCGTTATCACGTGTATCCTCACTTTGAGGAGACATATACTTCACATGTCTGTCTAAGCCACGTCTATGTATAACCGGATCATAAAAACGCTTAAGTCGATTCGCATGCACTTTATTACGCAGTACAAAATTGTCACTAAGTCGTCTTAGTTTGTACGTGCAATTCGCATATGCCTGTTCTATCCTGTACGGACCAAGGTATTTATCCTGTAATTTCGGACACTTCCCGACACTACGCTGCATGTTCTGTAACAAAACCAGATCGTTCTCCTGGTAATCTGGGACCTTGACCTTATCATTATACTGTTTTGTGTATTTCTCTTTTGATTTAACAATATTTTGTCTTGCGAGTTCACGTGTGATCTCGTGACCTTTTGCTATTTCTTCAAATGTAGTTCGGTCATCTCTAGCCATGTCTAATGGTAATGGCGGCAACGCAGTTTCAATCAAACTTTTTGGTTTGTATCCGAATAGCAATTCGTAAGGTGAATACTCGTGTGACCTGCTGCAGTTTGCAAATCTATATGCATACAAAATGTGTGGCAATACAGCAGACCAATTTCTCTGTAATGTGGAGGAATGTGTACGCAGTCCTTGCGTAATGATTCCCACCATCTTTTCGCAGAGTCCGTTACTCATTGGGTGATATGGGCTCGTTTTCAATTTCTGAATTTTGAAATAGTCACATAGAGCATTCATTAATTTGGATACCAGATTGGTCCCATTGTCGGTTAACAAATATTCGACCTTGCCAAAGTAGGTCACTATGTGTTCGTAAAATATTTTGACAATTGTTTTTGTTTCTAGATTTTTCAATGGTACCGCTATTGGAAATTTTGTAAATGCACATATGAAAACAGCTATGTACTTGTTGCCTTCTGCATCTTCAGGGAACGGCCCTGCTAGATCTAACTGAACTAACTCAAATGGTCGAGTTGGAGTAGGCAGCGGCGTTAATGGGGCCTTCACGAAACCATAATTGCGTTTTGACATTTGACATCTTGTGCAAGATCGTATATAGTCCTGAACGTCTTTGTATTGACCTTTCCAAAAGAATTTCTGTCTTACGGCTAAGTATGTTTTGTCAAATCCTAAGTGGCTGGAAAAGTCATGAAATCCTTTCAGTATGTCACCTATGAGTGACCCTGGCAATGCCAGTTGCTTGATAGCGTTGTCAATGTTTTCTTTCTTCCCTCGGGGAAAATAGAAATGAAACAGTATTTTGTTGTCATTACCATCCATTACATAGTTCTGTGACTCTATCTGAACACGTCTTGCGTCTGTCACATTCTCAGGTAACGTGTCATTTTCTAAGAAATCAATGATGTCTTTCAATTTCGGGTCATTTCTCTGTAATTCTAAAAGTTTTGTCTCGTCTATGGGTGTCAATTGTTCAAAAACTTTGATTGGTTCTGTCTCGTCAAAGTCATAATTTGCTTTTAGTAATTGACTGACGCTGTCCACGCTATGTTCACAGTTCAGTCCATGCAGTATTGCGTTACTTTCAGCTGTGACTCGGTCGTCATCGTGTTTACATTGACATAGTTTACTTTCGCAGTGCGATGTACTTGATAATGCAATGCTATTTTCGTGTTGGCAGCGCCTGCCCTCCATACCTTCGTCTGACGCATTTGTATTTACACTGCATTCCAGACATGAGGGGTTCATGGAGGACCATTCGCCTATCACTTGTTCCCAAGTACAGTTTCTACTGGTAGTAGTAGACGAATCGTGGTCATTCCCTGAATTCTCATTGTCTGAAGTGCGATATAT
>JBEVXV010000131.1:0-4518 GCA_040505915.1 Sedimenticola sp.
GAAAAATACTAATGTCAGATATGGTTAATTCTCACATGACATGCCTGATATCTGGTGTCGTAACCCGTTTCATATTTTTGATATTACACATGTGTAGTAACACCTGCAGCGATCTTCATTGACTGATCGCATCACCATAATTATGTATATATATTATTTTACGTTTCGGTAAACGAAAATTTCTAGTGAATATAGAGCGTTCCAAATGAGTTTACTAATAGCGCGAAATCGCGACATTGTTTTGACGTGATGTGAAGCACTCTCCACACAGAGACATAGAATTAGTCTCTGCCGTAGCTGATCACGTGACCGGAATTACTTTCACAACGACGGTGACCTTGTCAAAGTTGGTTATTGTTTATTGTGTGCTCTTGCTTCAACTTTAATTAAGTGCATGGCTAATGATTATCAGGTGACCTACCAGAAGAAGTTTCTGGGGATGGGAGTCAATGAAACACCATTTAAGGAGTATTCTGTAGGTTGTTTTTACTTGTTTCAGTCTCAACGGCTGACATCTTGCTTTGTCGTCTTACTACCAATGTAACTAACTACGCAGGAACTACTTTCTGGTAAACTTTTCAAACTTAGCTCGCATAATTCGATACAATGAGCGTTGTAAATTCGGGTTTCGGCTCTACTGTCATAGATGTGTTATTTGTAAATTTTTAGCAGAGCAGATATGTGACAAATTTAAGCCGGTTTGTGGTATTCGTGATACAAGCATGAAATTTGGCACAATGGTAGACAATGCCAAATAAAAAAAAATAGCTATAAGGGCATCGCAGATTCGTCATGTGACAGAAATGGCGGCCATTTTCCAAGATGGCCGCCAATAATAATACATGTAAGCCAGTACATGGCATTGTTGAATTGTATATACACTACAATCACATTTTTTCTTCTAAAATAGCTTAGATTGTTTGGTCCTTGTATAATATTCACTAATTTCTCACACCATGTTGCTGAAATGGCCGCCATTTTAAAATGGCCGCCAAAATAAAACATAAAAATACATTATTTTGGTATTTCATCATTAATGTGAAGTATGTTGTGATCAATTTCACCATTATCTGGTTAATTTAGAATGCTTGTTGAATTTGTTAACACAGAGCAGCTACCCATTATCACAGTGTGCCAGTTTTTGCTATTATGATGATGTAAAACATAACGTTACCCCACCCACCCAAAATTACATGCAATTCTGTAACTTACTTCTCAACCCTTAGACATTTCAGTTATCATACAATTTCCAGTATTAGAGAGAATGTAAGCATTGTGATGTATTAAGGATTAATACGTATACAGCATACATGCGATGGCACTGACAATACAGTATACCATACACTCTATTCACTGCATGTGACTGGTGAAGCAAATGTAAACATGATGCCACGTGTATTTTTGCTGACTCTTTCGCATGTCGTCAAGTTATCCAATTAGGTGTGGATCAAAGACACATCAGTAGGTAAGTACAACATCATTTATTTACTATGTATGCTATTCACCATCTCTCCCCTTCTGTGTTGCTGCAAAAAATAAGCGCGGGTAGTCGGAGAAAAACAACAACAACAACATCCACAAGTTTTTTGTGGGATATTTGAAATCATGCTAATGTTTAATATGTAGTAAGTTATCTAATTAATTGCATCAGCCATTATGCCAGGTGGATCCCCGTCCATCTACGCGATATGACTACACTGGAAGTCAAACACCCTAATGTCTACGCAGAGTTTGTCAGAGGAAATTTCACTGTAAAGAAGACAGCGCGCGTGTTCTCTGCTGTAGCCATAGACCAAGCCCACGAGCAAAATAATGCTACAGTGAAAGGCGACGGTGGTGCTGTGGGTCTGACAGAGAACCCGGCTGCTCTTCGCAGGTGGATGTTATCTGGTCCCAAGATGGCTCGGGTAATCGGGGAATTTGAGGCTTCAAAGCTGGATCGAAATGAGCCAGATCTCAGACACCGGGATCAACAACCTCATGTCCAGGTGGATTTCGTTCGGGATGTGAAATCTCTGACAAATTCTATAGAGGAGATGGGGAGTCCATTCACTGACAACAGCAATGACCTACTCGTACTTGACACTAGGAATATTGTGGATGCAGCTGTCATATCTACTGTGCGCCACATTGAGGAACTCGGCCAGCAGCAGTATGACACATATGTACAAGATCGCCTTGTAAATCAAACAACATCCCTTGCTGTCCCTATCAAGAGAAATAATCTCGCCCTCTTCAGTAGGCCTCCTGTCAGAGAGAAATCAAGGTCACAACTGCAGCTCTCGTCCCTGAAAAATGACTGCTCTCTCTTCTCGAGACTATACATTACCTCTCAGACTAGAGGTGGAGATCTTGACGAATTCTTTGAGCATGAAAATCATGCATATCCTCCATCCTTATCACACACTGGCAGCATAAGAACTGGTACAAAGTCTGACCTAGTAGGCTGCTTGGAAGACATGCTTCCTTCGCAAGACACTGCTCCTCCAAACCCCACTACTGAAGTCCTTATCATTGATGGTGCTGCAATCGTCAATATGCTTCGACCTGGTGTTGCCAAGACATTCAACGACTATGCAACTGACATATTTCTACCGTATATCAGTTCACATCTACAGCATACAAGCAGAGTAGATGTAGTTTGGGATGAGTATATCTCAGACAGTTTGAAGGCAGGTGTGAGGAGCAAGAGGGGCAAGGGTGTTCGTAGGCGAGTAGAACCATCAAGTACAATTCCTGGGAACTGGCAAGAGTTTTTGCGAATTGATGACAACAAGACGGAGCTATTCGCCTACCTGGCAACACGTCTAGCGGCTATGGACACCGACAAACAAGTCATTAGCACATATCACACTGATGTGCTGTGTACACAGACGAGAGATTTGTCGGGCCTTGCTCCATGTACCCACGAGGAGGCTGATACTCGTATCTTGCTCCATGTAGAAGATGCCGCAAAGTGCGGACATACAAAGATAGCAATACGTACGGTTGACACAGATGTGCTCGTTCTGGCTGTTACATCAGCTCAACGTCTGGATATTCCAGAATTGTGGGTAGCATTTGGAACTGGGAAGAATTTTCGGTTCTTGCCCGCTCATGATATCGCAAGGGAATTGGGGCCTGAACGGTGTGTTGCATTGCCTATGTTTCACGCCTTTACTGGGTGTGACACAGTGTCTTGCTTTGGCGGGCGCGGGAAGCGCACTGCCTGGGATACATGGAATGTATATGATGAGGTAACACCAGCTTTCTGTGCTTTGGCTGCTACACCAGACTCCATAGAAGACTGGGTACAACCATTAGAACGCTTTGTCGTTTTGTTGTACGATCGGACCAGTGGTCTTGGTAGTATCAATCAGGCCCGAAAGCAACTGTTCACTCAAAAGAGTCGTACATTCGATAACCTCCCTCCGACAAAGGCAGCGCTTATACAGCACACTAAAAGGGCAGCATATCAAGCGGGTCACTGTTGGGGTCAGATGATGATTGCAGTACCGGAGCTTCCATCCCCAAGTGAATGGGGTTGGAAGAAGGGCGACAATAATCATTGGGAGTTATTCTGGACAACTCTGCCAGAAGCTACAAAAGCTTGCAGAGAACTTCTGCGTTGTAGTTGTAAGAAAGGATGCAAGGGGCAGTGCAAATGCATAAAGGCATCACTTCCATGCACCGCTCTTTGTCATTGTGGTGGTGATTGTAAACAAAGCTAATACCAATCAGAACTGTACCAATTGACGATCATCTCAATGGATACCAAATGTCATTTTTGACCAGTGCAAATCTAGACTAACCTGCGCATCCAGTCAATGCGATGTTCGCCTTAACATCGTCTCTCAAACGCAATGGTGTTATACATTGGTCACAAATGTCAAGTGGTATCATTTCGCTCAAGCTATCACATTACATGAATTTGTAGGTCATACATATAACACTATTTGATCAATTATTATAGTAAACTGCACTATGAACACAACAACGTGAAGTTATGTCTGTATGATGATCAATCATTAACATTAAGGACAATACATATGCCATTGATTGTTTATCAGTATTATTCGCTACAAACTACACTGATTAAGTAAGCCAATACATATATACATGTAGTTGTATGACATGTGATTATTATTCATACCTGTGGTGCAGTACATCATCCACAGAGCACGACAACAACATATTTGATTTATCAATTTGCCGATTGTGGGGATCGGATGATTGCATGTGGGGCTGCGTAATCTGCTGAACATCATTTCATATGCACAACATATACAATAATAATATAACTGATCAGCATAACCGTATGGAGATATATTGAATGTTACATGTAAAATCACATGCAAATCAGGTGGGTGGGGTAATATTATATTTTCCTCCATTATAAAGTGAATAAAACCTGGACCACTGTTACAATTAGTTCTTATTTTGGTGTTTAGACATCATATCCTCTTTAAACTATGATTCATCGTGGATACAGGATCGTGGAAAACCATAAGATAGACACTAAAACTATTAAAATTAGTT
>JBEVXV010000132.1:0-7905 GCA_040505915.1 Sedimenticola sp.
GGATATAATTGACCTGGTAAATGGATGATATAGTTCTATCAGTGTGGATATACAAATGAGTAATATGTGAACGGTTTTTCTCCAGTGTGCATACTCAAATGAGAAATGTGTGAACGGTTTTTCTCCAGTATGAATACTCAGGTGGGGTTTTCACCCGTATGTATACGGAATTACGCAATAAATGCTATTATGTGAGCTGAACTGAGGTTAACAGTCTTTGTCATCATTATACATGTGGGTGTAACACTGAATGTAGTAGGGTCCTCGTGTGACAATTAAACAATGGTGTTAAATGGTGTTTAGCAAGGTAGCCTACTTGGCCTATCATATTTGACGTACATGGAGAAATGGTCAAGATCTCGTTATTACAGGCATCTTGTAACAGACATTCTACAAAATACATCGGCCCCCAGTGTAGCCACAGATCAGTCCCCTACGTCTGTGTCGTATAATCAGAGCATCCGCTGGGGCGTTTTAACTGCTCAATATTTTGCTGTTACTGCTACTGAATTGTATACATGTATTTTATCAACATTGGTACAGAATATTAGGAATTGTCCCTGTACGCCAAGTGCGATCAAACATGTTTTAGCGTTCTTTGCTAAATACACAATTATTGACAATATTAATCGATAAACGCATGGCGAACTAACACAGTAACCAGTCGCAAACACATTGGGTGAATAGCACGGTGTAGCACGATTTAGACTAACATTCCGATAACCATGTAAAATGCCAAGAAACATTTAGATCATGCGACTAGTTATTTAAATGAATAACATGATAAATGAACATCTAAACAGCAAAACTGACCAACAGCTATTCACACAATAACATTTGCAAATGGTGACACGTTCATAGGTAGCAAAACACTCTTTTACGGTGTTGAACAAGAGATAAAATTGGTATTTCCATTACCCCACCACCTCCATTTGCACTGTCCAGAGCACGTGTGACTGTTGAGGTGAAATATGACAGGGTTAACATTATCTCTGCAGTCCATCAGTCTGCAGTCTGATCAAACAACTAATCCCCTACGATAATATGCATGACATGGGTTATTACCTGTAACAGAGACGGGAAAATAGTGAAAGAAAGTGGGAACTAAATTTGTCTTTCGATATTTTTATGTACGGAAATGGCAACTGCGCATGCGCTTGGGTTAGTGCATCACACTTTGCATTTTCGTACCAAAAAAATTATGGGTCCTCAAACGAATCAAATATTCCGCCTGTCCGGATCACTACACTCTCCCCGCCCAAATAAATGTCGACCCTGACATTTCCAAAATCTAAATTAAATCATGTAGGGCTAGTTTGTACATATTCATGAACAATTTCAGTGAAACTCAAGCAAGGGGAAGTAACTGTGTCTACTAAACAATGTCTAGTATATCGAGATATCCCATTTCTCAAGATTAACAGGGCATTAAATACAACTACAGAATGGCCATTCTGTGTTTGTATTTCACAGAAGTGATTACATCCACTACGAACACAGTTATATACCTTAATCGGGCATCTGCGAGAGTTCAACTAACGTAGGCTATTCCTATTTAGATGGATGTATGAGACTTTCATCGGAAACCTGCGACACGTCTGGACTTCTGACTATTCTGGTCTACATAGTTACCTGATTACCCCCTGTTCACAGGATATGCGATCTCTACTCATACATACCTTCTTAACAACTGTAACAAATCTACAACTTCCAAGGTTTTGGATTCCTCTGCGAACCCCAACTTTGGACATACTGATCTCTTGAAACCATACTTACTTGCGGGTAATATGATGGTTTGCCCATACTATCGTATGTGAGTTTCCTAGGTGGGTGACTGGTCCTCTTTGGACGACTCGAGTCGGTCTCTACCTCCGACCCATCACTACTGCCAGAGTATTCAACCGGGGATTCCGCGTCGGACACTGGCTCACCTCCACCCAGATCACTGATCTCAGATTCCACATCTGATTCTCCTTCCAGCAATACTGGCGGTGATTCACCGTCTGTATCTGGATTCAACACAGCCCCTGGACTTACCGCTGTAGACATCTCGCTATCCACTGGAACTTGAATTTCCCAGCGATCATCAGAGCTGCTACTACTCGGTGGTGGAACTGTTACCTGCTTTGAACGTGGAACCAATTTCCGGTTATTTGACAGCTTACCTTTTTCTGGTGTTTGATCAACGTCTAATGGGAGGCTGTCACATGGTAGTAGTAAATTGCGGTGGAGAACTCGGCATGGTTTATTACCTTTCTCAGGTCGTACCTGATACACAGGCGAGTCTTCACTCATCCGTTTCACCACAGTGTGGATGTCTGATTCCCAGTAGGAACGCAATTTACCTGGCCCCCCTCTCTCAGACAGGTTTCTTACCAATACTCTATCTCCAGGTCTCAATACAACACTTCCCAGGCTCCGGTCGTGTCGCGACTTACCTTCGGCTGCCGCTCTTGTCGAACTTTGTTGAGCTAGTCTGTAGGCTTCCTGCATACACTCTGTCCAGTTTTGTACGTACGATCTGTAGGTACCTGGGTCGTCATGATCCTGCACTCGACCGAAGACGAGATCTATTGGTAATCTTGGTGACCTACCAAAGAGCAGGAAGAACGGAGAGTAGCCAGTTGAGTCATTTCTGGTCGAGTTGTAGGCATGTACTACCTTGTTCACGTGACTCTTCCAGTCATGCTTATGGTCCTTTGGGAGCGTTCTCAACATTCCAAGCAAAGTACGATTAAACCTCTCTACTTGACCGTTCCCCTCTGGGTGGTATGGTGTCGTTCGAGAGTGAATCACGCCACAGTGCTTCTGAAGTTGTTTGAAAAGTTCATTTTCAAATTCTTTACCTTGGTCATGATGCAGACGGTTGGGAAACCCAAAGCGAAGTACGAAATCGTTGAATATCTTGTCGGCGGCTGTCTTACCGGATTTGTTCTTGGTAGGGTAAGCCTGCGCGAATCTACTAAAATGATCCATGACCACCAACATATATTCATGACCACCCTTTGATCGTTCTAGGTGGACAAAGTCTATTGAAACAAGTTCAAACGGACAAGTCGTGATGATCGGCTTCAATGGCGCTCGGCGTTTGACATTTGGTCTCCTATCTTTCAGGCAAGTACATACCTTGGTTACAAAGTGAGATATATCTCGAGCCATCCATGGCCAGAAGAACCGCTCTCTCGCCAGAACAGTAACACGTTCATGCCCTAAATGTCCCATTTTCTGGTGCAACTCACTGTACACTAGCTGTCTGAACTTACTTGGAAGTGCTAACTGTAGAGTTTCTCTTCCGCCTGGTTCTTGGTATTTTCGTCTCAAAATGCCTTCCGAATCAATGACCAATTTGTTCCACTCACGTAGCCATGCATTCTGGTCCTTATTCTTCACTTCATCTGGATTCGGTCTCTTACCTCTCTTCACGCTGGCCATTACCTTACCAAGAATGGGATCTTCTTCTTGTGCCAGTCGTATCTCTGCCTTACGCAATACCTCAATATTGGGTTGATTTTGGTCTGCTACAATTCCTATGTCAGGCTCTGTACTGGATAGTGCTGTAACCCATCCGGTCTGTACCTTCTGCTGTTCTTGTGCCAGCTGAAACACGGCGCTAAACTCATCTGGTTCTACTGTCTCGGTGCACTGTGTCATGTACTTACCGATATCTAGAGGCATGCGGGATAGTCCGTCGGCATCTTGGTTCAATCTCCCTGGTTTATAGCAGATCTGAAAATTGAAGTCAGCCAGCTCCGCTACCCAGCGATGCCTTGTTGCATCTAGCTTTGCGGATGTCAAAATGTAGCACAGGGGGTTATTGTCACTGTAGACAGTAAAGGATGGTGCATAGTAAAGGTAATCCTTAAATCGGTCTGTAACCGCCCATTTAAGGGCAAGGAACTCCAACTTACCGGAGTGCAAGTGGTAGTTACGTTCTGCCGGTGTTAGTGTACGTGACCCGTAGCCGATTACTGCAAGCTTACCATCCTCTCTCTTCTGATATAGGATTGAGCCAAGTCCGTCTTGTGACGCATCGGTGTGAAGCACGAAGGGCTTCTCAAAGTCTGGGTAGGCCATTACCTGGGAACTTGTCAACACGTCTATTAGCTCGTTCAGGCAATCCTTATGCTGGTTGGTCCAGATTACCGGCTGTTTTGAAGAAAGCTGTCCAGTCATTTTGCGACCCTTCTGTTTGTGGTGCCTACATGTACCTTTCTGGCTACTTGCTTTCTCCACCGACGGGGTCTCCTCAGTCAATTTCAACAAATCATACAGCGGTTTTGCTCGTCGGGAAAAATCCGGTATATACTTACGGTAGTAGCCAAGGAAACCTAAAAGTTGCCTAGTCTCTCCCACGTTGGTAGGCTGTTTGTTCTTCAGATCTAAAACAGCTTGCTTATCTGACTCGTCCATGGCGTAACCCTCTTTGGACACCAAATGTCCCAGATACCGTACCTGTGGCCGAAAGAGCTTACATTTTGCTGGGTTCAACTTTATACCTTTACTCTGCAGTCTCCGTAATACTGTTCGCACATCCTCAAGATGTTGGCTGTAAGACTTACTATAAACCAGCACGTCGTCTAGGTACGGAATACAGATTTTATCCCTGAGATCACTTAAAGTGTCCTCCATGAACTGCTGGAAACATCCTGGCGCTCCTGAGAGTCCGAACGGAATACGTAACCATTCATAGAGACCCCAGGGTGTAATGAATGCTGTGAACGATCGACATTCCTCTTTCACGTAGCCCTGATGGTAGGCCTTTCCTTGGTCCAACAAAGTGAACCATTCCTTACCTTTGAGGTTATTCAATGCGTCTTGAATTCTCGGTATGGGCCTACGGTCCTTCATCGACTTCTCGTTAAGCTGACGATAATCGATGCAAAGCCTTAATGTGCTATCACGTTTCCTCACGCACACGACGGGGCTAGAATATGGGGAAGACGACTTTCTCACCCATCCTTTGTTGACTAAGTCAAAGATGTAGTCCTTCACCTCTGTGTACAAAGGTGGCGGTATCGAGATATAAGTCTTCCTTACCGGCTCTGAATCCTTTAGTCTAATGTCTAATTCTAAGTCAGGTACACTCCCGATGTCTGCAGCGTCCCGTGAGAATGCCGAACATTCTTCGCGCAGTAACTGCCGTAGCTGATTTACCTGTTCCTCGGTCAGATTGTCATTATTGAGGTCTACCGGCGGGTCCCATTTCAGGTCATTGTTGTCATGGCAACCAGAATCTACTGACTCACCTGTGTGGTCATTATGACCAGATTGTGTAGCCTTACCTGTGTCGTTACTTTGGCAACCAATGGTTGTGGTCTCACTTGATAATGGCGTATGCACGTCATGTCGATCATCCTGGTCATGAGTACTGATACCTGTATCATTATTGACATCTGGGAGTCTAATCACTGACTGAACTGTTTGTAAAGTACCCAGGACAGTGCCCTTACTCAGGGTAATGTCATGAGTACCTGTGTTATGAATGGGAATAGACACAGAACAGCATGAACCTTGATTTACCGTCAATAATGCCTCATTGAGCTCAAGTCCCTCTACCAATTGGTTGTCATTATTAGGCATAAAAATGGCAGCTTGCCGTTTTTCTACAACACCGGTATGTACAACACATTTTACAGCTTTGGTCCTATTCTTAGGAATACAAATGTTTTGTTTACCAGATTTTACAACACATATATCGTCTCTGTTACACTCTGTCAAAACAACTCTGACAGACTCAATGATGGCGGAACTTTTGCCAGGAAAGGCAAAGGTTAAACCGTCACTGAGGCCGTTCGGCAACAACAATGGATTGTCTGTGAGATGTATAATAACATTGAATCCGACAATTGGTTTCTCTATGTCTACCGAACTACAGACCAAAAAGGGAACTGACAAGATCTCGGCTAGTGGAGACAATTGAAACTTCAATTCCACCCATCCGTCAAAGGCCAACGAATCTCCACTAGCTGACTTAATAACAAGTTCTTTCTCGAACAGATCCTGAATTGGTCTTAGTTCCTTGTGCGGGAAATGACTACCTAACCATGTAGTAGACACTATTGATACTTGGGCTCCGGTGTCCCATAATACCTCTTTCCTACAACCGTCGAGAATACATTGCATGTTGCACTTTTCCCCAATGAGTTTCACAAGTTTGGATCTTGACTTGGGAGATAACTGATGCACATGACCTCGTAGTTCATTAATGGTGATTTGTGGTTTGTTTCCACTTTCGAGGGTGTTAATGGCGTGACACAGGGGTTGGTGATTTTTCCAGTGTTGTTTCTGACATGATGTAGAACAATACAAAGTAGATTTACAACCTGCACACTGTTGCAGATGAATATTGGAACTATGTGTGCTGGAATTAGAACACTGCACGCAACGCGGGGCGTCGTCATGGACCATATTTTGCCCCTTGAATATGGTCGCTCCTAGTTTCCCGAATTGGCGATGTTATTGCTCTTGCCTGCCCTGCAGCCTCGTTGCCAATGTTCGTCGCTGCCACACTTGAAACAGTGGTTGCACCTTTGTCCAGATGCTAGACAATTCTGACAGGCACGTGCCCGCGTGTTCGTGTTCCGAGCATTTGATGTTGTCCTGTCACTTCTTTGGTTCGTCATCTGTTGCCGCAGGGATGCTACCTCTGTCTTTAATTCTTGCAGTTCTAATTGGAATTTTCCGGGTTTAGGTTCTTTGATCACAGGATCAGGTGATACACGTGTCGTGTCTTCTAGTTGAAGAACCTTCGATACTTTCTTCGATATGTCGATCTTAGCATGTCGTTCCGCCTCGCGAACAGTGATAGAGTTTATAGCTTTCACAAGTTGTTCATCTGTAACACTCTTCATACTCAACGTAGCGTTAAACTCGGCTCCCATTAGGTCGTCACGAAGGCCGGTTGACAGTGACCGGAGAAACATTTGTTGTACCAGTACCGGATCATATGATAACTCAGCGGATTTTGAAGCAAATAGCACCTTCTGACGCGTGTCCAGAGCACGAAAAATGAATTCCTGCGGTGACTCCTTGGATGCTTGAGAGAGGCCACACATTTGCTGATAGAGTTCAGTCGGTATTTGTTCCTGGTAGTAAGACCGTATGAGTGCGTTTAAAGTTTCTAAATCCAGACCATCACGACTTTCAAGGTAACTCCTTAAACGGTTCCCGGGCTGGATCGCGCGTATGACAGCCTCAATGACTTCTTTTTCAGGGTATCCCTGCGTGACTCCTGTGTTTACTTGTCTCACGTAGCTGGTAAAACTTAACCCCGTCCGCAAGTCACCGATCTGTCCGGACAATTTAAAATCTTTTCTGAACATAAATGGTCCCTTTGTCGTTGGTTCACCCGTACTTTCTTTTGTTGACGTAACAATTTTCTCTGTTTTATCAAGTAGTTTACTAATCTCCTTCAGTATACTGACCCCTCCGTCCGCTTCCTTACCCAGAGTCCCTATGTATTCTTCAATGACGCTGAGTGTCTTGGCTCGCGTTGCACTGTCAGTTTCAAATTTTGGAACCAGATGTTTGGCGACAAGTTTGACTTCCTCCTCTGAGGCGACATACAACCGCGCTCGGACACCCGCAACCATCTCCAGAACTTCCTCGGACATCCTGGCTGAAGCGTAGTGGATCTCGACACGTCAATCCCGGACGAGCCCCCAAATGTTAGATGTGGTATTGACGGCGGACCCACAGACGAAGGTCTGTAACAGAGACGGGAAAATAGTGAAAGAAAGTGGGAACTAAATTTGTCTTTCGATATTTTTATGTACGGAAATGGCAACTGCCATTGCGCTTGGGTTAGTGGATCGCACTTTGCATTTTCGTACCAAAAAAATTATGGGTCCTCAAACGAATCAAATATTCCGCCTGTCCGGATCACTACACTCTCCCCGCCCAAAT
>JBEVXV010000132.1:8005-8949 GCA_040505915.1 Sedimenticola sp.
TATTGACGGCGGACCCACAGACGAAGGTCTGTAACAGAGACGGGAAAATAGTGAAAGAAAGTGGGAACTAAATTTGTCTTTCGATATTTTTTATGTACGGAAATGGCAACTGCCTCCACAACAACATTGGAGGCATACAAATCTATATTCACCTTGAGAATCATAAATCATTGACATTGGCTCTTATCCTGTATGAAGACGGGAGTATTACAAAACTAGTCAATGCTTCATACTGAACATATTACAATGAAATATTTATTGACTGAGAAACCATTGACTTTCATATTCACAGCATTCAACTACTTTACTGGATCACATAGTGAATGAATAAGATAGTTCTATTAGTGTGGGTATACACATGAGAAATATGTGAACGGTCTTTCTCCAGTGTGAATACTCAAATTAGAAATGTGTGAACGGAGTTTCTCCAGTGTGAATACTCAAGTGAGAAATATGTGAACGGTTTTTCTCCAGTGTGAATATTCAAGCTAATGATTTCTCGCTAGTCAAACCCAAAACATGACGTTTCCAAAGGTACATGCACATTAGAACAACTTACTAATGATACCAACTTCCATAACAAATGTAGACTACGGTCAACTGCATTTGTCTACTTCCATTGTGGATATGCAATTACATTCATTAATAAATGGATATAATTGACCTGGTAAATGGATGATATAGTTCTATCAGTGTGGATATACAAATGAGTAATATGTGAACGGTTTTTCTCCAGTGTGCTTACTCAAATGAGAAATATGTGAACGGAGTTTCTCCAGTGTGCATACTCAAATAAGAAATGTGTGAACGGTTTTTCTCCAGTATGAATACTCAGGTGGGGTTTTCACCCGTAAGTATACGGAATTACGCAATAAATGCTATTATGTGAGCTGAACTGAGGTTAACAGTCTTTGTCATCATTATACATGTGGGTGTAACACTGA
>JBEVXV010000133.1:0-2903 GCA_040505915.1 Sedimenticola sp.
AAACAATTCAATATGCCAAATACGGTGATTTTTATCAATAATGAGTATAACCGTACACCGCTAGTCGGGGAGTGCACTCTGTACCTTGTTAACCCTTTCAACCTGGATATCTGACATGGAATCTCCCATTCTCCCATTTAGATCAATATATTTGCCACAAAATCAAATTCAGATCAGTCCATTCAAACAGTGGGTGGTTTTGTATGAGCCAGCTCATCTGGATCTACACTGTTTGCAAACCCTGGTCTCTAAAGCGGCCGCTAGGGTTTAAAGGGTTAAATACTTTGCGACTATCCGTGTACGAACTCGCATTACTTTTCGTATGGTGTTCTTTAATAAGTCTCTATTTTTAATAGGTTCTTCGATCTCTCTAGGAATATTGATTTCTATTTTACTTACCTGATAAATATAATACAATGCGAACGTCTTTCAAAATGTTTAATATCAGTTTATCGGGCTTGGTTGGGAAACGCAAGGAAAGACACCGGCATGTTACTCCTAATATACCGCGCCACAGCCTCGGGATTTCTACGCACTTCATATCCTCATCTGATAAACTTGATGTCAAAAAGACACCACTATCGTGTTATATATTTAGTTTAGAAACATTTTATTGCATATATGTTATACAATGTACAGGTTGCAGGGAGAAGAATCATGAATTAAACACATGCAAATGGGTCGGGCCACAAGTTATATCAACATTAGTTACGGCCCTTCCCAGAGATGTATCAACACTAAGAGTAAGAGAGCAGTGTATTGGTAGAGGTACACCAAAGTATTTACTAGTCATGCACACTGTGTAGTCTGATATGTTCTCTAAGCTTCGTGACAAATATATAACACCGGTTTGCCATTCAGATCGATGACAAAGCCAGAACGGAAGGCCCTGCGGAATGAGATGAGAGCAGAATGGCTAGCTAAGAAAGCTGCAAGACGCGAAAAGCATGCCCATAGAAAAGGTAACAGACAAGCTGCCAAAGATTCCCTATTAGAAACCAGAAAAGAAAGAAAAGAAGAAAGGCAAAGACTCAGACAAATGAAAATACAACAGCGCACAAGCAAGAAGGCGTCTAGGTTAGCAAGGAAGCAACAGCTGAACAAGATGAAACCCACACTTGCGGAGAGACAGGCGAGGATACAGGCGAGGAAAGCAGCACGAGAGAGGAAGCGAGCTACAATGCAAGAGCGGACATAATTTCGAATATATACAGTTTGAATTTGGACTCATGGCACTTGAGAAATTATTACCGTATTTCTCTAGCAGAAAGTCGGACGTGAAACGCATTAATATTATACTAAACCCTAGTAAAAATGACTCGGGCTACGGTATCACAAGGTTCAATTCAAAAGAAGAGACTGAAATAGAAATTTATTGTGTCAGTCATATTTCATTGAAACATTGCATTGCAACTATACTACACGAATTAGCACACAGCATGTTATTGCCAGACATCCAACACGTCAATCTTTGGTCAACAACATACGCGTGTCTGGCAGCAATATACCAGACATTCAACATACCAGCATGTCATTACCAACACATAGTTGTGTCGGAAATTGGTCAGAATGTGAGAGTACATGAATACTGAAATGTTATTAACCCGTGCATCCCTCTGTTTAAATGGACTGGTCTGAATATGTCAGATAGTGAAAGGGTTAAAACAAGGTAAAAAAAAATATCTAGAAAAAGGTAAGTATAGATGCCTCTATCACACACAAAATAGAACGTTCTTTTGAAAACAGTGTAGGAGCAGTTCAGAACTGCTACTACACCGTTTGCCAGTCAAGTGTCAGAAAATATACACAAAACTGATAAATGGCACTTTTAGGATTTCAGTTTGAAGAGTACGGAATCAATGCTCATGGAGTAAAGGGCAGCGTACTTGAGAATGAGTCCAGACTAATTCTGAAACTCATGACCACATAACGTCATACGATCCATTTTAGCTCACAAGCCCCAATACATGAAGCATACTTGCCATATTGTACAATAAATAATGTTTTACTATACCACTGTTTTCATTATTTTATTTACAAAAATCATTTTATGAAACTTAAGCACCTATATCAGTGGACACTTCCAGGAAGTAGCAATTACACATACATCAACAACACACATGCTAATGTAGAAGACTAAACATGAATGCTCATTTCATACTAATGCTGCAACATTATGTCGCGGTTGAAAAACCTAACTATTTTTCTTTTTATCCGATCGTATAGCAACAGTGTATATCTGAAAATAAGAGGGTGTCACTGTCACATATGTACCCGGGTTCCAACGTCACGAAATCTGACAATGTATTTACGTTACTAGTAAGGCTGCCAGCGAGGGGATTACCTTAGTGCTAACGATGCGCTTCTAGTTTTCATAAGTACAGTGCAGCCTTTTTGCTGGTTTCCTCCAAATAAAAGTTCAAAATGTCATTTTCTCCACAGACATTAGTGCAATTCGACGTTTTTTGTACAGGATAGTATAAAACGGAAAGTGAACTGATTTTCTTAAAATAAAAAACTGTTAACCATGTTAACTGCAGAATTGATGTCGTATTTTGTTCATAAGTTTGTGATGTTGATCAGTTTTGTCACCTTTGAGACACAACAATGTAAAGTTAAGATAATAACATGATGTCGTATTTTGCCATCATCCATTTGCACTGAGGTTAATGGAAACCTAAAGTTTAGAAAATGTATGTTGTATTTTAACCATAACATCTCATAAACTATAACGAATATTATTAAGACAAAAATGTTTTAGAATCTGTATTCAATTATAAATGTAATACTTAGTATTTCATTACAATCTGAGGAGGATCCATGTCACACTTGCACAAAAAACGTGAAAATGCACTAAAGTCTATGGAGAAAATGACGCTGTGAACTTTCATTTGAACAGTGAT
>JBEVXV010000134.1:1680-5433 GCA_040505915.1 Sedimenticola sp.
CTCACCACTTTGTGATTCATGACTGGGGTGAAGTCGTAACAAGGTAGCCCTAGGGGAACCTGGGGCTGGATCACCTCCTTTAAAGAAAGCCGATTGAGCGCTTTCGGAGTACCCACACAAATTACTTAATCTTAAAGCACGGACACGGGTCTGTAGCTCAGTTGGTTAGAGCGCACCCCTGATAAGGGTGAGGTCGGTGGTTCAAATCCACCCAGACCCACCAGCTTCAGTTGCCTCATCGATGATGATGATGGGCAATACAAAGTTATCGGGGCCATAGCTCAGCTGGGAGAGCACCTGCCTTGCACGCAGGGGGTCGGCGGTTCGATCCCGCCTGGCTCCACCAAATTCATGTCCATATTAAGTGCCAAGTGATGAGCCCTGAGGCTCACCACTTTGTATTTTACAAAGTGCAGCTCTTTAACAATTCGGTTTAGATTGTAGAAATAGGTGAAGTTCCTACGAGCGCGACTTGTCGTGTAAATTGGGACGAACTTAAAGTGTATTCAAGATCTCAAGTGATTGAATATGCTGATATGTTGCATTCGAGAGAAAAGACCAATCCAGCACCCCAGAGTTTTTGGGGTTATATGGTCAAGTGAATAAGCGCATATGGTGGATGCCTAGGCGGTAAGAGGCGATGAAGGACGTTGTAGCTTGCGATAAGCTTCGGGGAGTCAGCAAACAGACTTTGATCCGAAGATTTCCGAATGGGGAAACCCACTCAACATAAGTTGGGTATCGTTAACTGAATACATAGGTTAACGAGGCAAACCCGGGGAACTGAAACATCTAAGTACCCGGAGGAAAAGAAATCAACCGAGATTCCCTTAGTAGCGGCGAGCGAACGGGGATTAGCCCTTAAGCTGTTGATGAATTAGTGGAACAAACTGGAAAGTTTGGCGATACAGGGTGATAGCCCCGTACACGAAAATGATTCTTCAGTGAAAACGAGTAGGGCGGGACACGTGATATCCTGTCTGAACATGGGGGGACCATCCTCCAAGGCTAAATACTCCTTACCGACCGATAGTGAACCAGTACCGTGAGGGAAAGGCGAAAAGAACCCCTTTTAGGGGAGTGAAATAGAACCTGAAACCGTATGCGTACAAGCAGTGGGAGCCCTTCGGGGTGACTGCGTACCTTTTGTATAATGGGTCAGCGACTTACTTCTCAGTAGCAAGCTTAACCGAATAGGGGAGGCGTAGGGAAACCGAGTCTTAATAGGGCGTTTAGTTGCTGGGAGTAGACCCGAAACCGGGCGATCTATCCATGGCCAGGGTGAAGATGCGGTAACACGCGTTGGAGGCCCGAACCCACTTATGTTGAAAAATGAGGGGATGAGCTGTGGATCGGAGTGAAAGGCTAATCAAGCTCGGAGATAGCTGGTTCTCCTCGAAAGCTATTTAGGTAGCGCCTCATGTATCACTTGCGGGGGTAGAGCACTGTTACGACTAGGGGGTCATCCCGACTTACCAAACCGTTGCAAACTCCGAATACCGCAAAGTGCAATCATGGGAGACACACGGCGGGTGCTAACGTCCGTCGTGGAAAGGGAAACAACCCAGACCGCCAGCTAAGGTCCCAAAATCACATCTCAGTGGGAAACGATGTGGGAAGGCCCAGACAGCCAGGAGGTTGGCTTAGAAGCAGCCATCCTTTAAAGAAAGCGTAATAGCTCACTGGTCGAGTCGGCCTGCGCGGAAGATTTAACGGGGCTTAAGATGTGTACCGAAGCTGCGGATACGTGTTTACACGTATGGTAGAGGAGCGTTCTGTAAGCGGTTGAAGGTGTGCTGTAAGGCATGCTGGACGTATCAGAAGTGCGAATGCTGACATGAGTAACGATAAAGGGGGTGAGAGGCCCCCTCGCCGAAAACCCAAGGTTTCCTGCGCAACGCTAATCGGCGCAGGGTTAGTCGGTTCCTAAGATGAGGCAGAAATGCGTAATCGATGGAAAGCAGGTTAATATTCCTGCACCTCTTATTACTGCGATGGAGAGACGGAGCAGGCTAGATCATCCGGGCGTTGGTTGTCCCGGTTTAAGCGAGTAGGGAGTGGAGCTAGGTAAATCCGGTTCCATAATTCTGAGACGTGATGACGAAGCATCTACGGATGTGAAGTGATTGATGCCATACTTCCAGGAAAATCTTCTAAGCTTCAGGTAATAAGAGACCGTACCCCAAACCGACACAGGTGGGTGGGATGAGAATTCTAAGGCGCTTGAGAGAACTCTGGTGAAGGAACTAGGCAAAATGGCACCGTAACTTCGGGAGAAGGTGCGCCCCTGGTATGTGAAGCGACTTGCTCGTGGAGCAGAAGGGGGTTGCAATAAAATGGTGGCTGCAACTGTTTACTAAAAACATAGCACTCTGCAAACTCGAAAGAGGACGTATAGGGTGTGACGCCTGCCCGGTGCCGGAAGGTTAATTGATGGGGTTAGCTCACGCGAAGCTCTTGATCGAAGCCCCGGTAAACGGCGGCCGTAACTATAACGGTCCTAAGGTAGCGAAATTCCTTGTCGGGTAAGTTCCGACCTGCACGAATGGCGTAATGATGGCCACACTGTCTCCACCAGAGACTCAGTGAAATTGAAATCGCGGTTAAGATGCCGTGTACCCGCGGCTAGACGGAAAGACCCCGTGCACCTTTACTACAGCTTCACACTGGACTTTGAGCCTATCTGTGTAGGATAGGTGGGAGGCTTTGAAACCGTGTCGCCAGATACGGTGGAGCCAACCTTGAAATACCACCCTGGTATGCTTGGAGTTCTAACCTAGGTCCGTTATCCGGATCGGGGACAGTGTGTGGTGGGTAGTTTGACTGGGGCGGTCTCCTCCCAAAGAGTAACGGAGGAGCACGAAGGTACCCTCAGCGCGGTCGGAAATCGCGCAATGAGTGCAAAGGCATAAGGGTGCTTGACTGCGAGATAGACACATCGAGCAGGTACGAAAGTAGGTCTTAGTGATCCGGTGGCTCTGTATGGAAGGGCCATCGCTCAACGGATAAAAGGTACGCCGGGGATAACAGGCTGATACCGCCCAAGAGTTCATATCGACGGCGGTGTTTGGCACCTCGATGTCGGCTCATCACATCCTGGGGCTGAAGTCGGTCCCAAGGGTATGGCTGTTCGCCATTTAAAGTGGTACGCGAGCTGGGTTTAGAACGTCGTGAGACAGTTCGGTCCCTATCTGCCGTGGGCGTTTGAGATTTGAGGGAAGCTGCTCCTAGTACGAGAGGACCGGAGTGGACGAACCCCTGGTGTTCCGGTTGTCACGCCAGTGGCATTGCCGGGTAGCTACGTTCGGACAGGATAACCGCTGAAAGCATCTAAGCGGGAAGCCCCTCCCAAGATTAGATCTCACCGACTCCTTGCGAGTCCTGAAGGGCCGTTGAAGACTACGACGTTGATAGGCTGGGTGTGGAAGTACAGCAATGTATGAAGCTAACCAGTACTAATTGCCCGTGAGGCTTGACCATATAACACCCAAACACTTTGTTTGGTGTTGGATAAGAACGCAACATATCAATACCTGCAATCTAAACCAAATGCTGTTTGACGTGGAAACGTCAGACCAAAAGTTTGCCTGGCGGCCATAGAGCACTGGTACCACCTGATCCCATCTCGAACTCAGAAGTGAAACGGTGTATCGCCGATGGTAGTGTGGGGCTTCCCCATGTGAGAGTAGGTCACTGCCAGGCTTTAATTTAAAAACCCCAAGTCCTTATAGGCTTGGGGTTTTTTCTTTGCGT
>JBEVXV010000135.1:0-4051 GCA_040505915.1 Sedimenticola sp.
TACATAAACACCGGTACTTTCTACATAGTCACCGATAAATTGACGTCACTTCCTTTTACATCAGCGAGGCGTGGGATAGCAAGCAAAATTTAATTTTCGGAATTTCTATCCAAGTTCATCGTCAACTACATTACATTTCTAATTGGTTTGTCTGGCCTGCGAGGTCCCAGACACGATGCGAGGCGCGTGTGCCTTGGTGTCGGAAGCTATTGCCGACGCGGTTTAGGAAACAGGAGGTTTCGGAGACGATAAGTATCTTCAATCTTGCGAGAGCCAAAGGGGTGTCCATCCTGATTCCTACCAAAATAATTCGCCCCCATCGTTATCAAATTGTTGTAGATTTTGGAAAAATATTGAATGATTCCCGGTGGGTAGCGTAGATAACTCTGTATATCCCAAACTTACTGCGCATTGAAAAGTGGTCACGGTTATCGCGCATTTAAAAACCGGAAGTTGATCATCCAATAGGGCGGCGCCCACGATGTTGATTTTAACGAAGCATAACGTAGTTTCGTTCAGCGAATACATGGCAGGGAGGTCTACATGGACGACATTTCTTACGTTTACGAAATGTTTTTACAATGTTCTCATAGTTTGGTTGTTCGCGGGAATGTGAGTTTGCTTGGACTGTTTTGATGGTGCGGGGGCAGTCAAAAACGGCCCCAATCATAAACGGACTCTGTCTAGAATTTGGTACAAAAGCCACATCTTGATAAAAACGGTCCCCATAGGGGGTCCCAGTGGGTTTGGGCCATTTTATGATTTATGTTGTTATGATTCTTCAAGGTGATCCAGCATGTATTTAACCCTTTCATCCCTATATGTTTACATGGTGTCTCCAAAACTTACAGTTGCACTTTAACTTACTTGTAATAGTGATACCCGCACATATCGCCTCCGTCTGTCCGTCCGTTAGTCCGTGATCACGACCACAGCTAAACGGGTACTATTAGACACTTCGTGCCTTGCATGATTACTCCTTAGGGTGACCGCATGTGCAACGGCCAAAAACAATTTATTTTTTTCCCACCCCCGGGGCCACCGCAGGGGAGATAATTATGATAATTATGGGGCGTAAAATGCTTGTGATGCTATCTTCTCATTCATGATTACTTCACATACAAGCTTCAAACGTTGTATGTGTATTCCTCATAACCCATGGATGTGCAAAAAACAATTATATTTACCGTTTATTATTTACCGTTGTCGACGTCTAATCGGGCTACATAGCCTCTGTGGACGCATTTGTTCGTGGTCTCTCTATCTCGAGGGTGTCGGTGGTGGTGTAACACAGTGGTGTGAACTTGTTTGGATGATTGTGCCAATGGGTATTCAGCATAGATTTAAAGGAGTTCAAGGAGGGTGCCATTACTACTGTTTCAGGAAGATTGTTCCATGCGTTCACAATCCTGTTACTAAATACATTTGCTCTTGTCTGTAAGCGGCTCCTCCTCTTGAAAAGTTTCCTACTGTTACCTCTTGTACGTGTGTAGGTTGACATGGTGAACAGCTTATCTTTGACAACGTGGTCGATGTCTTGAAGAATTTTGAAGGTTTGGACCATATCTGCTCTTGTTCTTCGATATTCCAATGACGGCAACCCGAGTTCTTTCATTCTTTGTTCATAAGAGAGATTTTTCAGGCTGTTTACTAACCGGGTGGCTCGCCTTTGCACATTTTCGATGGAAATTTTGTCTTTCTTGAAGACCAGTGACCAAACTGCTGATGCATACTCTAGATGCGGCCGAACAATGGATTTATAAAGGTTTAGAAAGATATCTTTATCCATAAAATTAAATGTTCTAAATATAATGCCAACATTCCTATTTGCAATAGCTACTTTTTTTGCTGCATGTTCACTGAAAGTTAGGTTACGGTCAATTGTAACTCACAAATCACATTCATTTGACACTTTCTCTAGAGGGATTTCATTCCCATTGCTGTGCATTTTGTACTGGAATCCTATATCGTTCCTTCCTATGTGTAGTTGTTTACATATTTTCGCATTGAAGAACATTTGCCATTTATTTGCCCGGTCTTCTGCGAGAAATAGATTTTGTTGTAGAGATTCGGCTTGTGCCGGTGTATTTACTTTTGAGTATAATTTAGAGTCAGCGGCAAAGAGCTTTATTAAACATGTTGTACAGTCTGGAAAATCATTGATATAAACGAGAAACAAGATTGGACCGAGGACACTGCCCTGAGGGATACCACTATTGACGTTCCTCCATTCTGACATTTTACCATTGAGTACAACTCTTTGAGTCCTGCCTATTAAGAAGTCCTGTATCCAATTGTACAAATTACCAGTTATACCATAGCTTTTTAGTTTAAGTAGAAGTCTTTGGTGTGGTACTTTGTCGAAGGCCTTGCAAAAGTCCAAGTAAATGACATCCACATCTTCTCCGCTATCTATTGCTTCACTTGAATAGGTGTTTAGGTGCAGGGTGCCTTAAGTGCGAAAATAGCACGCGGGCCGGAGTTGTTTTTGGGGACGCGCGCCGCTGTATTATGTCGTGGAGAAGTTGCATAGGGAATTTGGTCTGAATACGGCCGATGGAAATAATTGAAATTAAAAATAATTTGTCATTACAGCACCCGAGATCAATCGATACCGCGTTCGTTTCGCCACGCGAATATCCCGCAGTGCACCTTAGTACATGTATACACACTGTCTGTGTATTCTATAACCATGATAACGACCCGTGTACATGTATGGCACGTGACCGGTCGCGGCTAGTGGTACGGTTGCATCATATAAGCAATGTTTGTCACATCTATAAACACTGGCGGTTGGCGACATGTTGCGGCGCGTCGGACGGTTCTGGAGGTCACTATACACTGTACCTAGCCTCTGCCATGTCTGCTGGTCGCAAAATATGGATGCTCAGTATCAACCAATCAACATGCTTGAGTCTGAGTTGATTTAACAGTTTGCAGAATCCATTGGGACTCAATTTTTGATTGAAACTACTTCTTTGGTTTAAATAATGTGTCTGCTGATATCAACCAAAAACTATCGGAAATATTGCGCGGCGATACCACTGTAACCAGTAATCGGCGCTACCAGTAGTCGACAATAAATTGGTGACTTTAACTGGCTGGCCATGGGATGGCAATCAGGAGTGAACCCTTCGCTTTTTGCACTGCCATGTTAGCTGTCTGTACTTAAAGTTTCTGCCTCTTGTATTGATGATTCAGGTGTGCAACTGTATGGTGCTCCAGATAAGCTCGCCCCAGATGGGCTGCACATTTGTTTAACAACTCGATACAACTTGTAAAAAATAAACACATTTAAAATCGGAAGTAGTGTCACTAGTGAGTACCAAAAGCAATGAAAGATGTGCGGTACCTTCATCATGAGGTAGAAAACAACATAAATACAAACATATAACATACACATCTTGGTATTTCATGAAATTCTAATGAAATGCCGAGTCATGTTTTTAGTTAGAAGAAAATATTAAATAATTGTTGTCTGCTGTTTGTTAGCAACTGTGTGATGATTTTATTTTACCCAATTGAAATAGCCAATTGCTTCAGCAATAATGAAGTATCAATACTCAATTACTAATTCCTTATCTGGAGAACAGACTGTATATTTTATGCCCCCATGTAGAGTTTTATTTTATCTATGGGGTCCACCTGTCGGATGTGGGCTTGGATTGGTTTACACTCAACTTGACGGAAGCCCTCCAGAGCCTTCATTAGACGGTTTGATGAGTTGGGGAATTTTGGGGCGAACGGTGGTCACGGTTCGTGTGGCGGAAAATTCCGAGGAGGTGTAATTTCAGACCCCTTGGTTGGTACAGGCGGTCTGTTGTTGGTGCGTGGTTTCAGACCCCTTAGTTCGTACTAGGGTCTCTTGGTTTTAATTGGTGCGTGGTTGTAGACCAGACCCTTGGTGGGTTCAAGCGGGTCTATTAATTGGTGCGAATTGATACAGGCCACACTTGTCCGTGTGGCCCTGTGGTGCGTATTTGCGACTATAATGGCTTCACAGCAGTTCACTATTCAAATCCTCCTTGGGGTTTTCCGGCGCGGGGCTGTG
>JBEVXV010000136.1:0-7221 GCA_040505915.1 Sedimenticola sp.
CAATTGCAGTGGCAATACCGATTATCTATGTCATTCCTTTTGGTGATGTCACACTTAACTCCATGGCGATGGAAAGAGCCTGCCCGCAAGCCGGTCTGCATGTTTACAAAAAGGTAGAGGTGGATGGCTATCTGGACAGCAATGCCGTACCGAGAGACATGGAAAGGCACGGTTATCGTTTTATGGAGACCTACGTTATTGGCGGTGGTTATGCCCGATACGACCTTCAGGATGATGGCTCCATCATTGAAACCCTGATGGACGAACCAACAGCTGAATATGAGGTGATTTATGAAAAGTATTCCCGTACATTAGATGGCACTTTCCGGCGCTTGTATTCTGGAAGAGAGTCATCTGTTTATAAAGGTAAAGAGGGTATTGATGAAATGCCGTTAGTTGGTGGTAGAAGATACGGAAGTAGTGAGCGCTGGCATGTTCGTAACCGGATTACAAAAGAGGTCGTAGGGGAGTGGATCACCTTCTCACCGCTACATGGTTGGCTAGATAGGATATTTCTCAACCGACTTTTTGGGGCAACTCTGAGTGGGTGTGATGGAAGTTCTAGGTGGCCTGATAAGAATTATTCATTTCCACGTATCTTATTACGACCAAAGAAATAATTAGTTAGGGAGAACATAGTGAATATACTTGATACTTATTACACTTATGCAAAGTTGGCACAAGCTGCGTATATTGATCTAAGTCCATCAATGTTAGAAGCAGGTCAGTCATACAAAAATGTAGATGACATTGTCAAAGCTGGCACATCAGATAAACAAAAGCGCATGCCTGAATTTCTTGGACAACAGCTATTCGGCTCAGGCAAAACTCCCACCCCAGACCACTGGACCATCCTCTCTCCATACCACCTCACCAGCCCAAACAGCGGTCACAGCGACCCGGACAGCGGTTTTGCCGCCATGCTGTTAGAACATCCTGATCATGGAAAAGTTCTGTCAATTGCGGGCACTGAACCAGGCAAAGGTAAAGATGAAGGCTCTCAAACTAAATGGGATTTATTTGATGCGGATGTACATGATATTGGATTTTTAGGTGCCGCATTCAAACAGCTAGTGTCTCTGTATAACTATATTCAGGTACTTAAGGCCCCAGCGGGTACCGATGTACGTCGGTTGAAAGTTCATGCTGACTTCAATGTTCCAACGCATATTGGATCATCTTATATTACAGAATATAACTTAGTTGCCGATCCAATATACTGGTGGCTGGAAGAGGACAATAAGGGCAAAGGGATTGGAGGATTAGATAACCTACTACCTGGTGATCAATTGACAGTAACCGGTCACAGTTTAGGAGGTCACCTGGCAGGAATGGCGGTTGCACTCTTTCCAGACCTATTCACCAAAGCCTATACCTTCAATGCCCCCGGCTACAATCCACCATCAAGCCTTTTGGTACAACCAGGTGGTGCCGACAAATTACTTGATCTCTTCAGGCAATTTGGTGAGTCACCTGCTGATGTCACCTCAATCTCAGAAAAAGTGGTGACCCTGGAAAGTGAAGATGCCATCCCCGGTGATGATGGTGACGGTATATCAGGTAACATAACAGGCCAACCCTTTAGTACTGAGGAATATATCACGACTGAGAAAGTGAGTCATGATATTGGTCACCTAATGGATAGCT
Source organism: Sedimenticola sp. (assembly GCA_040505915.1). Taxonomy (GTDB): domain Bacteria; phylum Pseudomonadota; class Gammaproteobacteria; order Chromatiales; family Chromatiaceae; genus Vondammii. The sequence goes on from JBEVXV010000136.1 coordinate 1,648, forward strand.
TGGCCCTGCAATCACTCATGGGGATGATGAGATTTGCAAATGATCCACTAACTTCAAAACAGGCAGGAAGAATATTAGAGGCTGTAACAGAAGATACGGGAGAAACGTATGAGCTTCTGCTTAAAAAACTCTATTTCACAATAACGGGAAACACTATTCAACTGACCAGCACAGAGCCTGGAATCGCAGCTGTTGGTGCCGGTGATTTCGATACTAGAAATGAATTTTACAAGAAGTATCTTGAACTTGAAAAGATTGTAGTTGACCAGGGAAGTTCATTAACCATAGAAAGTTTAGTCGATAAAACTGAAAATGAACTGCTCAATCTTGCAGCAACAGACACCGCCTACCGCTACGCTCTAAAACACCTCAACCCTTTCGTTATCCTCGGTGATGAAACTATCTACAACCCCCACAAGAACAACGGTAACCTTGATCTATATCACCCGGAAAACAATCCCAATGGTATGACACCAGACTACATCGCTGATCGTACAGCCATGTTATCAATCTACCTGCAAAAGAATATTGCTGATAGTCGGATTGCAACTGCTGAAGGCTTCTCCCCCAGCACCTGGACTGATCTGGGCAGTAGCGGTGTACAGTTCACCAACAACCCGCTGTTTGATGGTTTGCTCAATGGAGAGTTACACAAGATAGTTAATGAGCAATATATTTTTGGCTCTGATAATGCTGATATCTTAAGAGGTGGCTCAAAGGATGACCGCCTCTACGGCGGTGCCGGTAACGATATACTTCATGGTAATGATGGTAATGACTACCTCGAAGGCGGCCAAGGCTTCGACCTCTACCATGCAGGCGACGGTGACACCCTATTCGATTCAGATGGAAAGGGTATGGTCTTTCTCAACGATAGGGTGCTTACAGGTGGCTTTCGCAAAGACGGTGATCCTGCCAATCTATACCGCTCCGATGACGGACTGGTGGCCTACCAACTGAACGGAGATACTCTGACGGTTTCTACAGCCATGGAAACCCTCACCATCAATCACTTCAATAAAGAGAATGCAGACCTGGAAATCTTCCTCGAAGATATTACCGTTTCCGGTGGCATTCTAAACCTGAATAACGAAAACAACTTTACACCCGGCCTCTGGAAGGAAAACGGTGAAATTATCGCACTGTTTAACGATTATAGTGGTGTGAATGGCATGGGAGGGAACGACATCATCTACATAGGTTCCCATCGAACGAGTTTCGTTATTCAAGGTGGAGAGGGCGATGACCTTTTAGTTGAGGATGAGCAAAATTTTCAAGGCCTCCCAAACTCACAGGGGAATGGTGCACTGATTTTCGGCGAAGAAGGAAGTGACTCGATATATGGTCATGATCGTTCAAACTTTCTCGATGGTGGTGATCAATCAGACCTTGTTGATGGTGGTGGTGGAGACGATACGCTATTAGGTGGCAGTGGGGGGGACATAGTCTATGGCGGGACGGGTAAAGATACGGTCTATGGAGGAACGGGTCAAGATGAACTGTCAGGGGGGGCGGGGGCTGACCGATTATGGGGTGGTGAAAATAATGATGTTATCTATGGTGATCGCAGTGACGGTTTATATTGGAATGGTCCTTCCGTATGGAATGGCCCTGTCAATGGTTGGCAAGGTAGTTACTACACCCACAGCTCCGGTGCCGCTCTTGAAATGTTTAGTCCACAGATTTTAACTGTGGAGGGAAGTAATTACATCCACAACGAAGCCCGTGGAGTGGATGCCGGTAACGACATTATATTTGGTGACAGTGGTGATGATCTAATCTTTGGCGGCGAGGGGAATGATTATATCAACGGCGGTATAGGGCGAGACCTTCTTGAAGGTGAAGAGGGCGGGGACACAATCTATGGTGGATCGGGTAATGACGCTATTTACGGTGATATCAATCCAATCACCTATGCTGGTGATACTGCTGTATTGGCAAGCGGTAAGAAAATAGGCGATCAAACCTGGGAAGCCAGCTATCGGCTTGATTTGGCCGGCACCGGGTATTCCAATATCTATAGTAATGATCCTAGCGCCCAGATTGTCTCCGTCAGCAACGGCTACGTAAATTTTATTACGGGAGTAGACCTCTTCAATCGATCAAACTGGACGTTGCACGCACGCTATACAACCAATGGCCCGGATGCCGGCGGCAACGACAAGCTCTACGGCGAAGGTGGCTCAGACCAACTCCATGGCGGCGTTGGCGACGATATTCTCGATGGCGGTGATGGGAGTGATATCGATGTACTGTTTGGTGGAAAAGACAACGATAGCTACCATTTCGGACGCGGCTATGGCATTGACATCCTCTGGGACGAACAGGGAGACACCGATACCATAAAACTCGGTCAAGGCATCAATAGCGAAGATATAATCTTGGAAAAAACGGGTCAAGATCTACTGATTAAACTGCTATACAACGGCAGCACAACTGAGGATCAGCTCATCGCCAGTGGTTGGTATAGTGGCTACCAGGTCGAAACCATCGAATTCAATGACGGCACCATCTGGACAACCACCGATATAGAACAGCGTACCAACGTCACAGCAACCCCAAGCGGTGGCACAGAAGAAAATCCAACCCTCATCATCGGCGGTAATGGTGCCGACACCCTGCCGGGCACCAATGGAGCGGACACCATCTACGCTTTCGATGGAGACGACTTAGTAACAGGCGCGACGGGAGACGACCACCTCACGGGTGGGCGCGGCAATGATGAGCTGCAAGGCAATGATGGAAATGACACACTGCTTGGCGATGCCGGTGAAGATTCACTCTACGGTGGTGTGGGCAATGACACACTCTATGGTGGGACAGAGAATGATGCTCTCCATGGTCAATCGGGCAATGATATCCTTGAGGGTGGAGAAGGTAATGACTCACTCAGTGGGGGTGCTGATGATGATATCTACCGTTTTTCGCGAGGATTTGGTCATGACTATCTCACAGATTCTTCCGGCGAAGACACGGTTTGGTTTGACGGGGATATTACACCAGATGATATTTCTGTTGCTACGAGTACAAATGGAATTCACATATCACTTAACGATGGCACTGGAAGTTTATTTATCAAAGACGCTTCCCTGGATGGTTCGCTGATTATTGAAGCCATCCGGTTTGGTAATACAGAGGTGTGGGATACAGATACGATAAAGAGTCGTCTCTCTCACCAGACTGGCACTGAAAGTAACGATACAGTCAATGCGATTAGTAATAACGACAGTCACCTCGAAGGATTTGGCGGCGATGACCAACTTGCTGGTCTATCAGGTAATGACCGTATTGAAGGTGGTGAGGGCAGTGATACCCTCCAGGGTGGTGGTGGCAGTGACCGGTTGATAGGTGGTACAGGAAATGATTGCTATATCCTGGGTGAAAAGGGTTCGGCTGGCCATGTGATAGTGGATGATAATGGTCTTCAGGGTGAACTCAATACGGCTCACTTTGTTTCAGGTATTTTACCCAGTCAGTTATCAGTCAAGAAGATTGCTGATGACTTGGTTATTTCATGGGGGATAACAGATATCGATGCAACAATCAAGGGCTATTTTATTGATACTGATGCCTGGAATATTGAATTAGGTAGTGGATTGCAGATTGATGTGAACAGACTACTGAATCCACAAAGTACCGTTAGTGATGATGCTTTTCTACAAAATGCCTGGCAAGAGTTTCAGGAGGCTCGTTATTCAGAATTGATGACGAGAGCGGAAAACCAAAAGGTAAGCTCTAATGGAATAGATGCCCCATTAAATTATGAAGTTAATCTTGTCTACTCAAATGACTACTTTATTCCCAATCCACGCCGGCGTGATTTTAGTCCCATCAAAACTGAAGATGGTTGGTATTCCCCAACATTTTTTGGTGACACCCGTACTGGATTACTCAGTTGGTATTGGAATAGTGCACCTCCTAGCACACGTTTGACGGCTGATGTAGCGATTGTTACCACAGATCTTATTGTAGATGATTTTGTGCCTCTTCCATATACCCAATCACAACTAAATTATGAAGATGGTGAGCTTTTGCTCTCCCCGCATTTGACTGATTCTCCCTATAGCGAAGGATCATCGACCACTATTACTCTTCTAGCAACAGATATCCTTTATGGCAGTGAGAAAGGTAGTGGTTCTGGGTTAGGTGTGTCTGTCCCTATACAGACAAGGACATATAATCTGCAGCGTATTTTTGGTACGGCTGCCCCTGATGTTGTTCAACTTGATTATTATACTTCTGCGCCAGCATTAATTGATGGCCGTGGTGGTAATGACCAACTTAAAGGTGGTAATTCTGATGATATGATATTTGGTGGAAAGGGTGATGATGTTATCATTGGTTCATATGGTAATGATCATCTTGCCGGTGGAGAAGGTAACGATACCCTCTTAGGTGGTATAGGTATGGATACCTACTATGCTGGATTTGATCAGGCTGGATTTGACCATATTGAAGATGATGGTTTTTTTAATGATAGTGTAGTTGAGCATATTATAAACTTTGGATTACCTGGGGGTGCTGGGAGTGAATATGGTGCGCCGATTGCATCTGAGTATGGTTCACCGATTGCATCTGAGTATGGAGGTGATAACGAATATCGGAGTTACAAAGAGTCAGCCTTGGCCTATCTGAGAAACGCTCGTGATGATGAGATGGCTGGAATAATTGAACATATGCGTAAATATAATGATTGGGGTATCGATACCACCCGGTCAAACGATGTTGTGAAGGTTAATGCTAGTTTTGATGATACAGAGCTGACATGGTCAATACTAAATGGAAGACGAGCAATAAATATTGGTGTGCATAATTTACCTGATCGCGGTATTGCAGTTCCATTACGTCAGCGAGGTAGGGATGTCCTCGGATATGGTATTGAACTTTTTGAATTCAATGATCGAGTATTATCGCTTAACGAGCTGCTCGATCTGATGCCAAATACAATTTATGGTAGTGACTTGGATAATAGGATATATGGTAGTGATGCCAGTGATTTCCTTTATGGTGATATTGGTAACGACCGCCTTTATGGAAAGGATGGTAATGACATCCTGTTAGGCGGCGAGGGCAATGACAGGCTTGACGGCGGTACCGGAGCTGACAGTTTAATCGGTGGAATCGGTGATGACACCTACACCATTGATGACCTCGGTGACACGGTAATCGAACTGGCAGATGAAGGCCTCGACAGAATCTACAGCAGCATCGATTACCAGTTGGGAGTGAACCAGGAGCAGTTGACGCTGACTGGTACAGGGCACCTGAGTGGAACCGGCAACGCACTGGATAACCGTCTGGAAGGAAGTGTGGGTAACAATCTTCTGGTTGGCGGAGAGGGTAACGATATTCTCACCGGGAAGGCGGGTGATGACACCCTGAGTGGTGATGCCGGTAATGACAAGCTCTATGGTGGAGCGGGCAACGATATTTTGAATGCGGGATCAGGAGATGACTATCTGCTTGGCAGTGAGGGTAATGACACCCTCTTAGGTGGTATAGGTATGGATACCTACTATGCTGGATTTGATCAGGCTGGATTTGACCATATTGAAGATGATGGTTTTTTTAATG
>JBEVXV010000137.1:0-4248 GCA_040505915.1 Sedimenticola sp.
TTCCGCAGTATGTCGATAGTCACCAGATGCCGACTGTTGGCGTTCATAGTGATGGGACGGCTTACTCCGAAGATACATATTCTATACACAATGTGTTGGATCGCGAGTTTACATTCCTGGATCCCAATCACTTCATTGCCGGAAATTTACATTCGCGGATTCCTCAGTGGAGGCGGATTATTACCGATGATACGTGTGAAGCTTTTCAATGGATTAAACACAAAGTGGATATTTTTCAGTTTATGTCACACTTTACGGGGCAGTTTAAGGGTGCAACATACGACCACTCGTTTCCACCTTCGCGTCACTTCACCAATGCCCCAATCTGCAAAGGATTTACTGAATTCATCAATGCAGAACTGTGTTCGCGTATTCAGTCGGGAGCGATTTCTTATTTGGGGAAAGTGGGTAGCATGGATCCACCATACCTGGTGTCCCCAATTACCATCGAACCATTAAAACCAAGACTGTGTATAAACCTCATGTATCTAAATCTGTTCATGAAGGATACTCCCTTTGCTCTGGATACCCTCGCTGATGTGCCGAAGGTAGTGAACAGCTCGGCATATATGACAAAGCTAGACGATAAGTCGGGATTTGATAATGTTTTCATGACGGAGTCATCACGGAAATTGTTGTGTTTCGAGTGGGGTGGTTATTATTTCTGTTGCAACACACTTCCGTTTGGCTGGAAAAACTCTGCATATGTGTATCAGACACTTAATTATGTGGCTATGAGCCATCTCCGGGACCAATCAGTATCTGGTCTTTTATACATCGATGACAGGTTGTTAGAGGAATACAATGGTCAGGTACCAGAGATCATGGACAACCCATACACAAGAGCACAGTTAGCGATAAAACTAGCCGTCCATGTGCTTGTCACGCTTGGATATTTCATTAACATCAACAAATCAGTGTTAATTCCCACACAGACAATTACTTTTCTAGGAATGATTGTTGATTCTGTTCAGGGCTCATTTTTCGTGACAGAAGCACGGAAAAGCAAATTGCAAAATATTCGTGACCACATTTTGGCATGTAAAACAATCCCACTGGTTACCCTTCAGAAATTTGTAGGAATGTGTATTTCACTGTCACTGGCTATACCTGCAGCAAAGTTATACACTTCCGTTTGTAACAGAGCTATCGCGAGATCCGCAAAATTTGCATCATTCATGGTCACAGTTGATTCTGATTTACATGAGGAAATTTCACATTGGTTGTTCTTGGATGATTGGCAAACTCCATATCCGTGGCTCCCAGAAAGGCATTTCACTCTAAACATTTCGTCAGATAGTTCGGGGTACAAATGGGCTGCTGTCTACCACTCAGATGACGGCGATATTGCATTCTCAGATTTCTGGCCTGATGAGAAAAAACATCTCCCTATAATGATAAAGGAGGCCCTAGCTTTGCAGTACGCATTGAGCAGCCTGGGTTCCCTGATCTCCAACAAACGGGTTTCGGCACAGGTCGATAACATGGCACTCATGTACGCCTGGCAAAACCAGTATTCTAAAAATGCGGAGTTAAATGATATACTTAAGGTCATATTCAAGTTGATATTTGAGAACAATTCATCATTATCGCTCTCATACATCTCCACACATGATAATCCGTCCGATCTTCCATCCAGAAGTCTTTCTAAGTCAGATGCCACTATTTCCATCAGGACATGGTTATTCATTCAACACATGTTCGGCCCGCATACTGTGGACATGTTTAGTCTGGACAGCAATGCCATGCAGGATGGTAGGGGAAAGCGTTTGAAGCATTTCACTCCATACCCATCGCCCTTAACTGACGGTGTAGATGCTTTCGCGCAACGGGTCTCTGGTCAAGAGCTCTATTATGCTTTCCCTCCATTCTGCTTAATCCCTGTGACCATTCGTTTCATCATACAGGAACGCATCACATGCACCTTGGTTTTCCCTGATTTTCACCCTCATCCGCCATGGTATAACACGGTTATTAGGCACGCGAGTCATGTTCTTCCGGTGGGATTTGAAAATGATAAAGGGGTGTTACTTTACCCATCCAAGGCTGGCTTCTTGGCCGATAAGCAGGGTCTTCATTGGAACCTTTTGGCCGCCCATTTCTCGCCATGCTCTCCCACTGGGGCCACTTATTTATTTAGGACACATAGTTTCCAGCGTTCTTTAAATCACACCCCAGTCTTGTTCATTGGTGATTCGATGATTCGGTTTCTCGAGCACCGCTTTGACAACACCCTGGTCATGTCTCTTGGTGGCGGAAAAATGTGCGATACTTTTGGTTTATTGTGTAAGGAGGTCCGGGATCGGCATATGTTTGTTGTGATCCTTCATTCAGGTACAAATGACATCAACAAACATCACATTCCAGAACATGTTCAGCTGTTGCGCGCACAAATGAGCATTGACAGTGTGACAAAGAATGTCAGACGACTTCAACGAGAACACAACTTTGCGATGGTATTTTCCGGCTGCATCTTCACACGCTCTCCGATTGTCAATCGCAGAGTAAACATTCTCAATTCTTCAATCAAACACGCCTGTGAATTGCACGGGTTCACTTACATTGATAATTCGAACATAGGTATGCACATGTTACGAGACAATGTACACCTCAACGCAGTCGGTTGTAAAACCATGGAAAACAATTTAAAAGGTTTCCTGTAACTACCAGTTTGGTAGGTATATGTGCATTCTCTTGGAAAAGGGGACATGCTGTTCTGTGGTCAATGTATGAGTTGCAATGTATGCATGTAAATATGTACCCAGTATTCACATTCCTGCAAATGTACCATATTTGACACTTTGTACTTTTAGCCAGTGTAGACAGGGCTGCCAATTTTCTTCACCTAAACGGAGGAGATTCCACCATTCATGATTCATATTTCATGTAATAAAAGTTTTAAAAACATCACTTCAGAATATCATATACATTGTACTTCGATTTCAGGCAGGATGGTTGCTACATGCTGCGGGAACTCGTATACATAGTTGTAGTATAGTTTTTGACGTGACATGTATGTAATTAGGAGGGAGATTGGTGGCCCTGATTACAATCAGTGTTGTCGTAGTCTAGTGGGAGGTCGCAATATTTCTATAATTCAATGTGACATTTTGATTTTACACTCTATTTCTGTATCCTATATTGGGCTTTATGTGCTCTCGTACTTGACCCAAAAATGTGTAAGGATTTCAGTAATTGCCTGACAACGGTTTTCGGTCGGTCTAAATCAAGACACTTTGTTAATAAGAAAATATTGTATACCGTTTTTGGTGACAACTGGCTTGTATTCCACTCCGCTCCATTCTGTATTCCCTGTTAAAGGTCATTCTTGTTTGGGAGGGGATTTTCTCTAATAGCTTCATTATAGTTAACAGCAGTTGTTCAGGGTCATTATTTATTATTTTTATTTTGTGGTCTCATTTTGCAGTGTGGTTTCTGTTGACATTCATGCCATTTGTAATCTAGCCGGTAACTGGAAATGCTGACAGCCAATTATGTTCACTAGTTGTTTATCTATGTTTTACTACCATGGTGTTTACAGTTACATGTCTCCTTGCTAATGAAGGACATCATTCAATGGTGTTCAGTCACAACCACCATGTATATATTTAAAAAAAGAAAAAAAACAAAAAAACAAAACAAAAAAAACACAAACAAAATTAACATTTTAAGAATCGCTCCTGTTCGAACAAAATGTGATATATTGCATTGCAGTGTACAACAAACATACTCACAGTCGATATTTATAACTTTACATGTTTGAATAGAATAGTAGGTTGTTGTTCCATTTAACAGTATGATTCCAATTTTCTTTTGTCTATGTACATAATTTTACTTCCGCATTTGTTCATTACCCATTGTACATGTAGTATACGCTGTCATTGTAATTAAATGCTTCGCTTTAGTTGAACCATTCAGCAGTTCTTTGTATTGTTCCATTTCCTTCTGTGAGCACACTGCACAGACATGGTGTGGAAGGGTTTATTTATTTCGGAGAGTAAAACTTTGCGCTACATTTACAGTACATCAATGAAGGTGGTTTGAGGCTGATTAATATTATGACGCATATGTGTAAATAACAGGGACTCAAACAGAATCAACACTGTTGATAATAATAGTGAAGTAAGTGTTGATGTGGGGAAAGGGTATGGCCTGGTAGCTGTATAGTCTAGTAACAACAACAAGACATAATAAGCTTAATATCATACAGTCTCCTCAGCAGGCCCCCTTTGTCTCCAGTACTTACAT
>JBEVXV010000138.1:0-7929 GCA_040505915.1 Sedimenticola sp.
AAAACATAATATATAGAAAAAACTGTATTTGGAACGTGTTTATTGGAAATGGACTATACTGGAATGTGATTATAACTGCGATATATCCCTTTGGTACTTAATTTGTGTAAGTTAGACATTGATATATAACATGTGAATCTATCGTACGTCTTTTGAATCATCTCATAAATGAGCCTTACCCGGATTATATAAGGAACTTTCAACAACATGGATCAACAAAATATAGCAATGGATCAACAAAATATAACAATAGAACATGAGCAATAAAATTATCTAGCAGTGCTTCCATTAAGAGGACGGTTTTTTACGCACAAAAACGACAAAAAAAAACGTCCAAAAAATGTTCACTGGCAGTACAAAAAATCCTAAAAAAAATATATCCTAATTATTTTTTTCATTTCAACACTTCATTGAATATCAGTTAGTATTTCTACTGCCCTTTGATATTGTTTTTTTAATTATGTATAGACTACTTGAACAAAAATAAGGGTCGATAACACGGGTTTGGTGAATATTTTGGGTTTAAAAAAATCCCGGATTTTTGGTAAAAATTCCTGTTTAAAATTTTCTACATCCGGCCCTTAGTGAAAGCACTGATCTAGCACTAGTGTATACATGTATGTGAAGTAATAGATATATCACACTTTGACCAAGGCTAGACATCTCCACTGTCAAGTGGGCGTGATACACTTATATCACGATAGTTTGAGGTGGATATAGTATTATTCTTGTATTCACAATTCGAACATGTATTATGCGACACAGTCAAACTACTATATTTTTGTGTCATATTTTGGTGGGTGTATATCATATTCAGGTATTTGATATACATTGGCCTATATATTCGTATATCATATCATGGTATTAGAACTTGAGGTCACGACTTTAGAAGTGGCTTGAAACTAGTCCTGTGTCAAAAAGCATGCATTTGGATGTCACATTAACATGTTTTCGTGACACGCTATCATGTTTAGTGGATACCAGCCGCGATTTGAGACAACAAGTGCATGATGATAGCAAGCTTCTGTGCGAGTGACTTATCACACATCACAAGTGAACGGTGTTTCTCCAGTATGTATACACAAGTGCATCATGATAGCAAACGTCTGTGCGAGTGACCTATCACACATCACAAGTGAACGGTGTTTCTCCAGTATGTATACACAAGTGCATCGTGATAGCAAACGTCTGTGTGAGTGACTTATCACACATCGCAAGTGAACAGTTGTGACCAATGTGTTAATCTCAAATGCAAACCAGTCACAGTGCAGTGAATGTATTCACTGTCATTGCAGCTGTAAACCTTTCGACAAATACATCATAGCTTCCCAAAACTGGAAGTCGAAGTTCAAGGCTACATGTGTTTATTATAGGGAATTCACGCGTTGGATCTGCCTCGTCCAAGTCTTCTTTGTGACGGAATGTTATGGAGGCTTCACACCCAAACCCAAGCGGGGGAATGTCTTCCATTCCTGTCAGGAACGCCAGTAGATGTGGCAGATTTTCCGCCTCTGTAGAAATAAAGTAGAATGTGTGTTTGTAAAACAAGGATGCGCCACCCGAGGGATTGTCAGAGATGTAACAGTCAATTTCAGAAACTCGTACAATTTGGTTAATCGATTTTTGTTAACAAAATCGCGACGGACGGACGTACGTACGGACGGATGGACAAGGGTAACACTATATGCCCCATTCACTATCGTGGTGGGTCATACAAAACAATAAACCTGTCAAAATATATGGTATATCAACAAGTTAAAGAAAGGTGCGTGAACAAACGAACAGTTTGGGTGCTGTTATTTGGAAACCGTACATAGTGCAGTGACAGAACAGACATCACGGAGGTGCATACTGGCAACGGCATTTTCATTGTATAAACAGTGTAATTATGTGTCCATGTCAATCGTATATACATGCACATATGTTCATTTATCTAAATTAGAATATATCTCTAATATTGACTCTATGATTACCTTCCGTGTCGAGAACAAAGTCTCGCCACCATGCCACCGTGTTGTCCTCATTTCTCTTTCGATTACTTCCTACTGGAGCGAAGTCGCAATGTGTGTACAAATGGACGATATCTTCAGCCGTCAACGGATGGTGGAAATGGACGAAGTATGGTGCCATTGTGTCGCTGTTTCCCTGTATAGCGTTCAACACGCCAAGTGTACTAAGGCCCTCTGAAAACCTGAAAATAAATCATAATGCCTATGTCACATATCGAAACATTTGTATTCTGTTACAATTCAGTGCTTTATTCTGAGTGGTTGCTCTGCAATACCTAATCTCTGGTATAATCGACATTGCTGCATATGGATATGTTCATAGTTATTCAATAACATACACGTTTTTATGTTCACTATGTATTTTTGTTTTATTATTCCCCTGTGCCAACATTCAGGGGGCATTATGTTTTGCATCTGTTCGTCTGTCCGAAACTTTTTGGAAATTGTAAAAATAATTTGCTCCATTGTTTTCGTTATTGAGCATTGTCTGGCTTGTCGGTGTTTACACTGTATGCTACAGTAATTTGAAAGCATTGAATTCGTTACAGCGACATCGTCTCATTACAAATCATTTCAATCCGGCAATTTAGTCTTAATTTTTGCCCATGCTCGCGGGCTAGAAAACAAACAATTCATTATTCCGAATGCAATACATAGTATTTAAAGTTGCCGAATCGCAGATGGGGTAAATTTCACATGTAGCATTTTATATAAAGAGTGTCATCAATGGAAACTATATCCATCAGGTATAAAAGTTATAAGGTGAGGGTACCGTTTTATTAATTATTCAATTTTAATAAATGGGCAGTCTCCCGGGATACTCCAACTATTGCAAATGGCGACACAAACATAGTTGATGGTACACACATCAAGTAGTCTTACGGATCTAACTTTATGTCAATCTGTGATGGTATGTGACGATGTTCTCATGTCGTTACAAATGTTTTTTTAATACTGGCACACCACTTACGGCTAGACAATTAGCAGTGTTCTAATTTTACAAATGGCAAAACCATTTGCAAGGGGGACAACCCGCCATTTATTTTCATATATAAATGCCGCCATTATGGCCAGAGTCAACGGAATTAAACCGTCTAAATTGGTGCATGTTGTTACCTTTCATGATACAAATCGTTTTAAATATAAATTAAAATTTACGCCATTTGCTTTTCATCTGCGATTCGGCATCTTTAAAGTGACTGAATCTTTCAAGTAAAGCAAATGGCGTAAATTTTAAATATTTAAATTTTTCGTGGCAAATATTTGGTATCATTATTATGAACCCATAGAACACTTTACTGCAGTTGAACATGTGTTATGATGGCTGAGACACACATTTATAACATCGAAAAGTCGGGAGCGTTACTAACGCTCCACGGATTTCTCCATTTGCTTTAGAATATGGTTATTACAATAATATCCATACTTATCCAATACAACTCCTATTTATTTACTTTTATGTCGATAGTAATACTGGTATGCACTGCCCACATGCATTTTTACTGTCAAAAGCTTTTTTAAAGATAGGAAAATCACAATTTAGAGACATTACAACGTATCTTCTAGAATTTACGCCATTTGCTTTTCCAGATACTATTTTCTGCATATAGGCTAAACGCAATGGAATTTTAAAAAATAAATTGGTGCTGCTGATTGGTATGATCCAGCTGCACTGTATAAACGTTACTTAATATTTTGACCATATGAAAGACACAGTCACTTTAAGGCATTTTAAAGCGACTGAACTCCATATACAAAAGCAAATGGCGAAAAAAATATTTTCGTTTGAAATAAATAAGTACCTAATTATGCAACATTTCCAACCGGTTTCAAAATTCCAAGTCAAAAATAAATGTATTTATTTACTTATTATTAATTAATTAATCGGGAGTGTCTTAAGACAGTGTCAAAATTGGCACAGTGGAGGCAACTAAGTTCCATGTTACATATTGCCGAATTATGCATGTTTTGCGCACCATTTGTGACCGCGAGAGCATTTAACATGTGTATTAGCTTTCTACAATGCGAACCTAGTTGGGTTGACTGCCATTGAATTGTTGAAACTCACGGAAATCGAAATATTGCGATTTAACTCCATTTGCTTTTGAACGTACCACAGCCGGTTCGTCCTTTGAACTTTTCGGAATACTGGCTAAACTAAGGGACTTAGAAACTTGAAACCTGTTGAAATAGTTGCATAAGTAGGTACTTATTTATTTCAGACAAATTTTTTTTTACGCCATTTGCTTTTGCATATGGAGTTCAGTCGCTTTAAATAAGCATGTTAAACATAATACGCATGTATTTCAACTTTAGCCGGCTCTCACTGCATTCACATTGTAACGTTTGTACTTGTAAGCACGTGACATAAAACACAAGCAGTTTTACTCTAAGCTTTGTATCGAGTATGTGTTTCAAGATACGCAATGCAGCTGAAACGTGCGTTAAGGCCATTGTTCAAGCATACTTACTGTGCATATGCCGGCTTCATGTTGTCCACAGCAAGGTATTGGCATAACGCATCCACCAGCTCGCATTTTCGGTCAGGTTTTGTCATTAATGATGCATGGCCGGAAACTCGTATTATGTACTCTAGCGGTTCGACAGCCTCAGCGAATTCAGAGCTATCTGTCGACGCAGCAATCTGTAAAAAATAAAGCGGATAGTGCATTCATTCCAATAACAGACATCTTCCTACGTCCGTTCTACATCAAATATCATATATACAGACTGGGCGTGGGGTCGAGTCCAAATTCCTCACCATAGATGGAAGATCACAAAATCAACAGTATTTACAATTAAAAATAAACTATATTCATTGCCGAAATTGCAATAATCCTGAGCTGGTGTTCCCAAAAACACACACATACATACTTAGCCCATCTCCTATTAAAGTTGCCGAATCGCAGATGGGGTAAATTTCACATAGCATTTTAAATAAAGAGTATCATCAATGGAAACAAAATCCACCAGGTTTATTATAATTAACTTGTAAGTGGTCAGTGTAACGTTTTATTAATTATTCCAACTATTGCAAATGGCGACACAAACATATTTCAGTGATGGTACATAAATCAAATAGTATTTATAACTTTATGTCAAGCTGTGATGGTGTGGGACGATGTTCTCTTGTCGTTACAAACGTTTTTGATACTCGCACAACACATACGGCTATATAATTAGCATTTTTGTGATTTTACAAATGGCAATACCATTTGCAAGGGGGACAACCCGTCATTTATTTTCACATACAAATGCCGGCATTATGCCCAGACTCAACGGAATTAAACCTTCTAAATTGGTGCATTTTATTACTTTTGATGATACAAATCGTTTTAAAGTGACTGTGTCTTTCATATGGTCAAACTATTAAGTAACGTTTATACAGTGCAGCTGAATCATACCAGTCAGCAGCACCAATTTATTTTTTAAAATTCCATTGCGTTTAGCTTATATGCCGAAAATAGTATTGGAAAAGCAAATGGCGTAAAGTCTAGGAGAGATGTAATGTCTCTAAATTGTGATTTTCATATCATTACACAAGCTTCTGACAGTACAAATGCATGTGGGCACTGCAGAACATGATTACTATCAGCATAAACGTCAATAAATATGAGTGGTATTGGAACAGTATGGATATTATCGTAAAAAACAGTTTCTAAAGCAAATGGCGAAATCCGTGGAGCGTTAGTAACGCTCCCGACTTTTTGATGTTATAAACGTGTGTCTCAGCCATCATAAAACATTTTCAACTGCAGTAAAGTGTTGTATGGGTTCATAATAATGATACCAAATATTTGCCACGAAAACTTTTAATATTTAAAATTTACGCCATTTGCTGGATATGAACGACGCAGTCACTTTAAGTATCATTTAAAATTTACGCCATTTGCTTTTCATCTGCGATTCGCGGCATCTTTAAGCGGCGTAACCAGAGCGGACTTTGAGATACTCTTTACACGTTATTGAACGCCAGAACAAGTGATATTCAGGATTCCAGAAAGGATGAACCACATCGTTAATTTTTAGACTTTGCATTCAAACCGCCCACCCATTCAATTAAGAAGTGGATGTTTATTTTTCAAAGTATATGGTATTATCATGATTATGATAATCAGATTCACTGCTTATACGTACGTCCTTTTATACATACATCGTTTGGTGTATATTCAGTGAACCTGTTTCCGCAAATAAAATTTTATGATCGTATATATCGTATACATGTAGATCATTTTGTCGCATTTTATGGAACAGCGATGTTGCATTACGCTTACATGTATTAACTGTATTATTCTAATACAACTTTCAAGGGAGGCTAACACTACTGTATACATTGGAAATGAAACACAAGGGAAATAACTATTGCGTAATCTGTATTCTGTAATATCTTAATTGTTACGCATTACCAAGTTAATATTAATCTGTTAAAATAATTATATTAATTAAATATTCACAAATCATAAGTTTAACAATTCATAATATAAACGTTTGCATTATTATAAATAAAACAAGTTTTATGTAAATACATATAAATAATAGCTGGTGGTGAACCGGACTACTTTTTCACAATTCATACGCGCTGCTAGTCAGCTTAGGATTACCTAAATGATATTAAAGCGACTGAACTCCATATGCAAAAGCAAATGACGTAAAAAATATTTTTGTCTGAAATAAATAAGTACCTATTTATGCAACTATTCCAACCGTTTCAAGTTTCTATGTCCCTTAGTTTAGCCAGTATTCCAAAAAGTTCAAAGGACGAACCGGCTGTGGTACGTTCAAAGGCAGATGGAGTTAAATCGCAATATTTCGATTTCCGTAAGTTTCAGCGATGTAATTGCAGTCAACCCAACTAGGTTCGCATTGTAGAAAGCTAATGCGCGTGTTACAAGCTCTCGCGGCCACAAATGGTGTGCAAAACGTGCATAATTCGGCAATATGTAACATGGAACTTAGTTGCCTCCCCTGTGCCAATGTTGACAGTGTCTTAAGACACTCTCGATTAATTTTAAGTAATAATAAGTAAATAAATCAATTTATTTTTGACTTCCAATTTTGAAACCGGTTGGAAATGTTGCATAATTAGGTACTTATTTATTTCAAACGAAAATATTTTTTCTCCATTTGCTTTTGTGTATGGAGTTCAGTCGCTTTAAAATCAGCTAATATTGATCAGTTTGTTGATGAATATGACATACATAGATAGAATATTTGAAATGTGCTAACAATGAATCGCACCCACCCCCTGATTCCCAAGTTTACATACAAAACTGCAAATGACCGGGGTAGGTTAATTAATGACCTGTAAGCGTAATGCCGGTGAAAAGCATGCCGTTATTGACGATGTCGTGGTGATTAGTCCGGCACACGGTCAACTACATTCATGGAAACATGAACATAGTAGGTAACAGAGGAATTGAATATGCACATTGCATTGGCGGTGTAAATATTACCTTCTCTAGTCTGTCTCGAAGCTCATAATCCCCAACATTGACGATCTGTGCCCGCACAGACTGACAGAGCCAACACCAGTAGACAGAACATCGTATAGAAACGGGTCCAGAAAGTCAGGAGTGGGGCCACGGTGGACCAGCATGTAGGCCAGCATTTCCCCCACATGCTTGTAAAGTCCTTTCTCTAAAGCTGAAATGCATATTTTAGACAAACTATTATGTTTGAAAAAGGACACACCATTCACCGCGTAAGATATATTATACGATGTGACAAATAAATTACATTAACTACATTAGGTGGATACAAAACTAGATGTGCCGGTAGAACAGACGGATGCTTCCCGCCGAAGAAACATATTTGGAAATATGGATGACTATTAAGTATATTAAGATTGTAGGGTAATTTATTACGGACTTGTAAACATATAACAAACTTCTTTTGACCTTTACCTTGGGTATGAGGCAGC
>JBEVXV010000139.1:0-8989 GCA_040505915.1 Sedimenticola sp.
GACTATTAACAAACAGTGGAGATCCTGATGAGACGGCTCGTTACGAGCCGGCTCATCTGGATCTGCACTGTTTGCAAACGTTCTCTTTATACAGGTCTGTGGTGTTGAAAGGGTTAATAATATTGAAAAGTAAGTGGTTAAATTCACGTTTATACGGGATATCGTGTATGTCTATTATTGACCATTCCAAGACAGTGCCTTTGTCATAACAGTTGTTTGTGTTGTAAATGTCTTTTTTTACCACATTGGTGCTGATCGGTGTGTTATGTGGACCATGGGTTTCAGTCTTATTGTAATATACCATGAGCAATATAACCTGAACTACAAGTATATAAATAGAGTATATTACAAACTGCTCATGTATGTCAAAAATCGCGTGCAAATTATTTTGTTAAGATACAGTCATGACAAAATGACAATAAATTACAATTACAAAGCTACATATATATGAAGTTGTGTATGTTCACCTCATCTCCTCTGAAAAAATTGACAAATGTTTATTGGTTCAAAATTTAGAAAATTACTCCATTGTGGTGTATATCAAATATCGAGGTAGGCCTAACGCAGATATTAGGGGCATACATCATATTTTTCTAGTGTTACATTACTTTCAATAGCTATTCATGTCATTCATGTTTAGAAAATGTATATATGCCAACATAATAAAATGTATTATTTTATTTCTTAAAATTGTATTTTAATTATCTGAGAACAATGGCAGTTATGAGATGGTTCTTCCACGTGTGCAAGGGCCTAACTTACTGTTTTGTTCATGTGCTGTACGCATAGATAGTCAAACACACAGATCTATGGAAAACCATGATTCATGCACAACTGATTTGTCCCATTCTTACAATATATAATACTGCTGCATGGGTATACCCACTCTTTGAAAAAAAATGTATATTGTTTTCGTCACGGGTGTCCGTGTGTCCGTATGTCCGAATTTTAGCGTGCGCATGCGCGAGTGTAAGTGGCGACTTTTGTTTTGCTCTCATATTTTCTGGATTTATGCTGAAAATACGGAATATTATGTGATAAATTTTGAACAATATATGTGTGAATGTGATTTCTATTGGATCGGAAACGGACAGCCGGTAATATTTCATATTTGTTTCGTATTTTACAAAACTGTGATTGTATTTTGTATTGAATCAACTGTGAGATATATTGACATGACCCGAGGGCCCGTTTGTCTCCGTGAACACTAATCGATTATTAGTGAACGGGGGCTGAGCGAAAATCTGTGACGCTCTGATGGACACAGGTGTTCGCGGCTCGGCGTATTGTAATCGTCACGCCTGAGTGGACCGCTCGGGTCGTTATCCCATGGTGACAAGGACAATAACTATACGTTGGCGGCTGGCCGTCTAGCATATGTGCACAGACAGAGTTGTGGAACATGTGGGACTTTCGCTGCTTGTAACATTGTGCACATAGTGTGGCCGTGATGTCGTTAACCACTCTGAAACCCGTGGTGCTCGCTAATGACGATTTTGTGGAACCAGAGTTAAACAGTCCATATAATGGAGGTGGGACTGACGAGTTTAACAGTTCACAGACTTTTGGGAAATCAGTATATAGGGAGCGTGTCTCGACAACAGTGGCAGTCCTGAACGAGATAGTGAGCTCGGCGTTTACGACTCTCAGGGAAGTTTTAGGTGTGAGAGTGGACAGACGGCCGTGACGTCACAAATACAACTTGGCGACTCCATGGACCTGGATGAGTCACTGATTTATCTGGGGTCCGAGCAGGAGCAGTCCCCTATAGACGGCGTGATCCAGCGCATGACCAACATATTTCGAGGACTACCACGTGACATGTTTGTCAACAAGGTTATACAATGTTATCGGTCGAGTGAACGACTAGAGTCGATCAGAGCGGATTTATTCGAATATTTGAAGGGGTATGACGAATTTCCATACGGTGCCGGTGTGGAATTGAAGCGTCGTGTGCAGACGAGAGCCGGTGATCCTCTGGTGTCGAAACTGGCTAAGGACATATATACTCTCGTGTCAGTTATTGAAGGTGCGGAGTACGCTGAACTGACCGACTTGATGAGCCTCTCGCGACATGGTAAATCCACTCGGTCTGTGTCTTCATTCCAGACACAAAACACATGTAACTGTGACGCTGAGATTAAGTCACTGAAGGATACGGTGGCTATGTTAACGGCTGATATTGTACTTTTGAAGCAGAATCGAGCGGCGGATGAGCTACGGTTTGAGCAGTCTAAGACAGTAAAACAATCTGTGTGTAATTTGAAGTCCGATATTAATGGCCTTAAGGTCAAAATAAACTCCTCATTCAGCGAGATTAGAACAGTCATAGATAAATTTCAATGTGAAAAGCTGAATGGCATCACTAGTTTGAAAGTGAATTGAAATGTTTATCTGAGAAAGTTAAGAGTTGTGAAGAGTCGGTACAAATAACACAAAACTCAGACAATAACCGACATAAAGGTAAACCTAAGCGTAAAAAGCAAAATAGCGGGTCTGCCGGGGCGACCGACGGTGCGGACGTGCTCGCGCGGCCAGCAGTGAGCTCACCCACCATCACACATAACACGGAGCCCCCTCTGGCTGTCGCGAGCGCCACCGTGCTGGCGGACGCTCATGTCAGCAATGATCATCAGGCGTCACCACATGGCGTTAATACAGAAATTGTGTGTAATGGAACTGTCAGTGAGGATCCCGTCATGATTATTCCTGGCTCCGTGCAATCATCACCACAACACTATACTGCTGCACATAATGTGGTATCTGGTGGTGCGGGTGCTGATTGCAACGAGCAACGTACAGGTCATGTGACGCAGTCCTCATTGAATGACGTTAATACAGACATTGTGTGTGTTGGAACTTTCAGTGGGGATCCCGTCTTAACTACTCCGGGCTCCGTGCAGTCATCACCGCAGCACTATAATGCTGTACCGTATGTGATTTCTGGTGGTTCGGGTGCTGACTGCAATGAGCCGCGTGTGTGTCATATAGCGGAGTCCCCAGCGGATCGTCATCTTCCACGTCATGTACGGACACTAGTACCGATTCCAATATAATCTCCAAATATATTGGTGCCTTGAAATATTTCGAAGGTGCTATAAGAGATAGCCAGTCGGCGGACACCCATGGAACATGTGAACCCCCTCCCCTCCCCCACCCAGTGACGTGGGTTACAATCAGCAAGGCATGCATATGCCAATACAGACTGTGGTATCCGGCGTTAGCTACAACCGACAAGGCATGAATATGCCAATACAGACTATGGTACCCGGTGTTAGTTACAATCAGCAAGGCATACATATGCGAAGACAGTCTCTGGTATCCGAACGTAACAGCATACCGGTTCTGATATCAAACAGGCCGGTGCCGGATTATACATGTAATGGTCCAGTAGTTAACCCCCTGTGTGGTATCCACATTCCAATGATACGTATGGTGACTCGGGCCAATTCCAAACCGCAGTTAGGGGTATGGAAACGCGGGCAGATATCGGTAGCAGACGAAACAACGTAGGTCAAAGTGACCTGCAGCATAGCCGTCCCATGGAAAGTAACACTGTGAGGGATCCGGCGGTACGTAATAGTACAGGTGATAACTTAGGTCAAAGTGACCTCCAGAATACCCGGTTTGTAGATAACGACGTATATGATGGCGATAATGACTTGTTGGCATACATTCGTAAGAAACCAAAGCGTTTTTATATTGGAGGCTTTAAGCCCGGTATCACAGAGGACATGATCTATAGGTATGTAAAGTTGCGTGGCCCAAATCCAACCATGGTCCGTATCTTCCCCATGCGTAAACGGTACGGTGTTGTAATCAGGCTAAATGTCGAGGATGACGAGTCCGCGCACCTGGTAGGAACCCCACAATTTTGGCCCAGAAAAGTTGTGTGTCGGCCCTGGCTATCTCGTGCTCAATTTGTCTCGTCCACATACAACAGGCGATACAATGATCGGAATGAGCATCAGAGTACAGATGAACCAAACTATGGCTCATACAACAGGTACAACGAGCTTAGCTCGAGTTATAACGTTGACTGACATTGTAGTATATCCATCGTTTCCCAATGGCTACTATTGACACAGCAAACCCAACAATGATGAGTGGTACATGCCGTACTTGTAAAGTCATGACCTGGAATGCCACAGGTATTATGTCCAGCAGCTCATATTTATGTGATGTACTGAACCACCAGTCAGTTGATGTGTGTGGCATTTCGGAGCATTGGCTTTACGAGTACAACATGCACTTTATGAACCATATTAACAGTAACTATGTAACACATGCAAAAGCTGATGCTGATCTGAAGACTACAGGCACAAGGCGTGTCGGTAAAGGTGGTGTTGCGTTGATGTGGAAGAGACTAATTGATCAATACATTACACCACTTGATATTGATGACGACAGGATTATTGGTATCCAATATGAGGTAGCAAAATCTGTGTACATGTACATTTTCCAAGTGTATCTCCCATGTAGCAATCATCCAATTCAAGAATTTCGCGACTATTTAGACAGTTTACATACATTATTAAGTATATATAACGAGAAAGGAATTGTAATCATGATGGGAGATTATAATGCTCATTTAAATGGCTTGATTCTAACCAAACCACTCGATAATCGTGGTAGAGATATGATGAAGTTTTTGAATGAAAATAACCTTGTCGCCATCAATATCCTTGATACGTGTGTTGGTGCGGCGTCCACATTTGTCTCATATGACGGGAGCAGTGAATCAATGATAGACCACATTATACTATGCGCTGAAAGTTACGACACCGTAGTTCGCTGTGAAATTCTCGATGATAGTGCCATGAACGTTTCGCGACATCGGCCCGTGGTGTGTGACGTATTACTACCAAATGGACAGGAGACTGCCACAAGTAGTGTGTGCTATCTGTCAAAACCGAACTGGAGAAAGGCGTCGGATTACCAACGGTGGCACTACAGTGAAGTACTTACAATAATGCTGTTTGAACGTTTCGAGAGTTTTCATGATTGTGCTGAAAAATGTGATATCGATGTGATGTACGACGTGTTAGTGCAGTGTCTATGTGCCAGCTGTGAGGCTACGATTCCGAAAGCAAAATTTAAACCGTTTTTGAAACCATACTGGAAGAAGGAATTAACAGAATTACATCGTTCTATGAACAAATTTCGTTGGGAATGGATTCGCAAAGGGAGGCCAAGAGACCATGATAATGTGTTCTTCGCGAACTACAAAAGGTCAAAACGTGAATTTCGTTATTTACACCGGAAATGTGTTGAAGGTTATGAACAGGAGTTGCTCAGCGAAATAGACTCAGCAGCGGAAATAGACAGTCGTCATTTTTGGACTTTATTCAACAGCCGACGTAAACGGGGATGTACATCTGCTGGGTGTGAGATAAATTTTAACGGCGTGACATGTCGGGATTCTGATTCAATAGCTAGAAATTGGGGAACTTACTTTGAGGCTTTGTATACTCCACAAGAAGACATTGAATACGACGATTCGCATAGGTCCTTTATTGAAAACGAACTACGCCAGTACACTTCGAACAACGACAATGCGCCTGTAACAGCATGTGAAATATCGACAGAGGAAGTGCGTACGGCAGTGAAATTGTGTCAACGTGGAAAGTCCGGCGGTGACGACAATATCGTATATGAACATTTAATTCATGGTGGTACATATTTAATTGAAATTCTGACTCGGTTGTACACAGCTATGTTTAAACATGCATATACACCTATCAAAATGAAACATGGAGTTGTAATTACGCTACATAAAGGAGGTAGAAAACGGAAGGACGACCCAAATAACTACAGAGGTATTACACTCAGTTCCTGTCTATTAAAGGTATATGAAAGAATACTGTATCATCGGATTTACCAAGCTCGCTCAGACCAAATTTCGGCTCTTCAAGGAGGATTCCAAAAAGGACTAAGTTGTGCTATGACTTCCTTCTTACTTCGAGAATGTATTTCCTACTCCAAAGAACAAGGCAGTAAAGTATACGTGTGCTTCCTAGATTCGCAGAAGGCTTTCGATAAAGTATGGCACGACGGGTTATTGTATAAGCTCAAGGAGTTAGGGGTAAATACACCGGAACTGAATGCAATAATGGACATGTATAAAGATATGACGGGTTGTGTAAAATATAAAAACTTCACTTCTGACACGTTTAATGTTTCGCAAGGAACAAAACAGGGCGGGGTTATCTCCCCATTTTTCTACCTCGTGTACATAGACCAGTTACTACGAGACCTTGAACGCGGCAAATGTGGCATGAACTTGTATGGTATTGAATGTAGCTCCCCTACAGTGGCGGACGACATGGTGCTGGTGTCCTACTCGAAGAATGGTCTACAGACAATGATTGACATGTGTTACATGTATTCATGTAAGTGGCGCTATAAATACAATAGTAGCAAGTGCAAAGTAATTGTGTTCAACGAATCTAAAGTTGATTATATAACCAGAAACCGTACTTGGCATCTAGGAAATAATGAAATTGAAGAATGTGAAAACTACACACATCTCGGTATAATTTGCAGTAAATATTTGGACACACAACAAAATATTTTGGACGCGTGTGCAAAAATTCGAGCTACATTTATGGGCATTATCAACAGTGGCATTCATGATAAAGGACTCCATCCACTCACTTCCAAGAAAATTTACGAGCGCATGGTGTTACCTAAGGCCTTGTATGGATGTGAGCTATGGAACAATATTTTCCCTGTCGATACAGTTATTTTAGAGCGCGCGCACCGTCAATGCATTAAATTCATGCAAGGTTTACCGAAACGAACAAGAAGTGATATTGCTGTAGGACTCCTGGGATCAATGTATGTTGAGGCAGAAATTGACCTACACAAGTTGCGGTTCTTAGGCCAGCTTATACACCTACCATCATTTAGAGTGGCAAAACACATATTCGTCAATAGACTAATAGCATATATACAAAACCCAACAGTGACGATAGGCTTTATTCCGGACATATATCGCATTTTGGTGAAGTATGGGTTATTAAACTATCTTCAAGTCTTTAGCGAGACCGGTATGTTTCCAATGAAATTTGTGTGGAAAAAGACAATAAACGACAAAATTCGTGGACATGAACAGCAACTTTGGCACAGCCGTACCGACGACGACGGTGATTTGTCGCGCTTCAAAGTAATCCACGGAACATTGGCACCATGTGCCTTATGGACAGAGTCTGTAGCCAAACCCAAATTAGCGATACAATGTAAATCTGCGGTCAACTTAATTGCAAAAATGTTTTCCTATACGTGGTATCGTCATTGCGACAAATGTGGGCACTTCACCAACGACATAATCGTCCATTGCATGTACTACTGTACACATTCTGAGAACCTGCGGCATGTATTATGGCGTAAGATAATTCAAAGGTGCGGGATGCATGTATTTAGGCAGTTCACATCGTTAGAGGTTCGGCAACAAATTTATGTATTGTGCAGTGCCTCAGACATTCTGAATATAACATCAGCTCAACATGAATTGCTAACAAATATCGGTACATGGTACCTTCACAGCTTGTACTCTATGCTTTACACTGTGCCCTCCTGAAGGGCATATTTGCTGCAGTGGCGTAGGTCTGGTCTGACAGGTTCTATATCGTTTGTGCGAGGCGACCATTTTATGGCTACAGAGTACGTGTAACTATGTACATAATCAGGATGTGTGCGATTTTTCTCCACTATCATCGGTGTATCAAGGCCGTTTTGTTTTGATTTGGTGACACTTTACTTACATGTTATTTGTTCTCGCTTACTGTTTTCTTGTATAAGAATACTGGCGATGCCGCCCGTCTTCTCGTATCGGACACCATGAAGCGCGAACACTCTGTATAATATGTGTACATATATGTATTGTTCTGTTGTATAATCATATCATGCTCTCCTTCAAGGAGGAAATAAAGATTACTACTACTACCAGACGTCAACAACGCTGACGTCAGTAAGAAACCCCCGCGCTACGACTACCAACCCGACACGCAGATGGACAATATGGCATACGAATCGAGTACCACCGACCTGTGATTGGGTCACATGGGTGGATAGTGCAGACATGCATGAGAGAACAGTCGACGAATGTCATACGTTTTATAGAGTGAATAATGAAATTATATAAGTACTCGATATAATTACACTACTCCTCTATGCATTTAGGCAAGGCACGTGAGAGACTATCCTTATTATCATTGATACAATTGGCATATTTTTATTTGCATATCGTTTCATTACACAGTCTATGTTTTGTCATGGCAGTCCAATCCAATTCAAATGGGATTTGATTGAAAGCAATCTTATATAAATCCTCTCTCTAAGCGATGACAGGGTGTTACATGTTGCCGGAAGTAGACCACAATAATGTATCATCTTTGTGCCTTGCTGCTATTGATAAAATTTAAATCTCCGTTTTTAATTATTTTTTGGGTTTGTTTTCAAGATCACCAAACATGATTGCAACTAAATTTGAAAGTATTAAAGCTATTATAGAACGGGGTTCTGTATTTATACCTCGTATAGTACATAATATGAATAAATGAGCCGAATCGCGAGAAAACCAACAATGTGACATCTGCGTGAAGTATCGACCCGGATAACCTTGCGCAGCCCACGCAATCTGATCTGGCCTGACATTTATCGCCTGTGGGTGATAGAGCTAAAGGGTAATGATTCCTGCAACAGAATTTCTCCAGAAAGCGGAAAGTGTCGGCCCGGATCCTGGTCGATGCTTTACGCATATGCCACTTTGTTGGTTTTCTCGCGATGCGGCTCTTGTATCATGTTGAAAATGACATTCTTTGAAGCACATGCACACGCAACATTTACTACAATCATTAGCGATTTATGTGACTGTGTGTACTGGTCAATCTAGTAAACCCATTCAACACCAAGTAACTTAATGGGCTGTTCCATGCCACTGTTTCATGCTATTTCATTGGTCCATTCAAATTTTCAGGCTATTCCA
>JBEVXV010000140.1:0-7360 GCA_040505915.1 Sedimenticola sp.
CCATTTGCAGGCATCTGTTGATGCTCATGAGGGTGTATGGGGGGCAGCAGGGGTGCGTGAATTGGGCTGTTCGGTTCCATCGATGTCATAGCGTACACGTCCTGATGATTGTGCTGTGCGAGAAGGTCCTTCCTTTTTAAATCATTTCACTGTGTTGCGCAAGGTTTTTGTGTTAGTCAGTGGCCGGTGCGTAGTGCTTCGCTATTGGTGTGCGACTCTATTGGTCGTCGCTACAACCAGCCAGATACCTTGTATACTACCGACCCGTCTCCATATAGTTTGAATCTCGCTATCCGCATTAAGATGCTCTATCACTATGAACGCACTCTCTATAAGTAATCTTTACAAACGCTACGGCACGGGTCTTGAGGCTTTGAAAGGCATCGACCTTAATGTGCAGGAGGGGGATTTCTTTGCCCTGCTCGGTCCCAATGGGGCGGGTAAGTCTACGGCTATCGGTATTATCAGCTCTCTGGTGAATAAGAGTTCGGGTACTGTTACGGTGTTTGGTCACGATCTCGACCGTGAGCCGGAGCGGGTGAAGGAGTCTATTGGTCTGGTGCCTCAGGAGTTCAATTTTAACGTCTGGGAGCCGGTGGCGGAGATTGTGGTCAATCAGGCGGGCTATTACGGTATCTCCCGGCCGGAGGCGTGGCGTCGGGCTGAGGAGAGTCTGCGTCGGCTCGATCTGTGGGATCGGCGTACTACGATGGCGCGTAATCTCTCCGGTGGCATGAAACGGCGTTTGATGATTGCCCGTGCTTTGGTGCACCAACCCAAGCTACTGATTCTCGATGAGCCTACGGCTGGGGTTGATATTGAGATTCGCCGCTCGATGTGGGAGTTTCTCAAAGAGCTTAACCGACAGGGTACGACGATTATTCTTACCACTCACTACTTGGAAGAGGCGGAGAGTCTCTGCCGCAATATCGCCATTATCAATCAGGGGCGGATTGCGGAGCACAATAGTATGGGGCGGCTCCTTGATCAACTTCACACTGAGACCTTTGTGTTGAACCTGAAAGAGGGGTTGACCGCGTTGCCGGAGTTGGGGGGTTATCTTTTCGAGCGGCTTGATGACGCTACTCTGGAGGTGGTTGTGAGCCGTGATCAGGGGATCAATGGGCTGTTTGATGCCCTGTCGCGTAACGGTATCGAGGTGATCAGTATGCGCAATAAGCAGAATCGTCTGGAGCAGCTGTTTATCGATATGGTGGCAGCCAATCGTAATGGAGAGGTGCAATGATCCGTTTTAACCGTTATTGGACCGCCTACCAGACCATTATCACCAAGGAGTTTCTGCGCTTTATTCGTATCTGGCTGCAGACGGTACTGCCGCCGGTGATTACCACTTGTCTCTACTATCTGATCTTCGGCACCCTGATTGGTGAGCGTATCGGTGAGATGGACGGTTTTGCCTATATTGACTTTATCGTGCCGGGGTTGATCCTGATGGCGGTGATTACCAACTCCTACTCCAATGTAGTCTCCTCCTTTTTTAGTAGTAAGTTTCAGCGCCATATCGAGGAGTTGCTGATCTCCCCCGTACCCAACTGGGTGATTCTGGCAGGTTATGTCTCTGGTGGGGTTGCCCGTGGGGTGGTGGTGGGGGTTGCTGTCACCGCCGTTTCGCTCTTTTTTACCGACCTGAGTATCAACAGCTACGGCTGGACCCTGGTGGTCTTTCTTCTCACCTCGGTGCTGTTTGCACTCGCTGGCTTTATCAATGCGATATACGCCAATACGTTTGACGATATCTCTATCATTCCCACTTTTGTGTTAACGCCTCTCACCTATCTTGGGGGAGTCTTCTACTCCATCACTCTGCTGCCGACCTTTTGGCAGAACGCCTCCCTGGCCAATCCAGTGCTCTATATGGTCAACGCCTTTCGCTATGGCCTGTTGGGGGTGTCGGATATTCCGATCAATGTGGCCCTGGGGATTATCCTGCTGTTTATCTTTGGTTTGACTGCTTATAGCCTCAACCTGCTGGGGCGTGGTGTCGGCATTAAGAGTTGAGGTTTTTGGGGCCGAGGGTGGGGGCGGCCTCCTCTTGGGTCCCTTCCTGGGTCACGCTGGCCAGTAGTGGCCGCTCACCGGTCAACATGGCTCTGAATATTTCTGCCGTTACCGGTGGACTGAAGAGATAGCCCTGTATCTGAGCAACATCCCGCGCTTTCAGGTAAGCAAGCTGCTGATAGTTCTCAACGCCCTCCGCCACGACCTGTAGGTGGAGGCTGTGGGCCATGGCGATGATGGCGTCCACCAGGGCCTGGTTATCCTCTTTCTCGGTGAGGTCGTTGACGAAACTGCGATCTATTTTGAGTATCTGCAGGGGAAAGCGCCGTAGGTAACTTAAGGATGAATAACCCGTACCAAAGTCGTCCAGAGAGAGCTTAATGCCGCGCTCACGCAGTTGTTTTAGAATATCAAGTGTCTGGGGTGCATCCTGGACCAGCAGGCTCTCGGTGATCTCTATCTCAAGGGCGGAGGCACTCAAGCCACTGATGCGCAGAGCACGTTCCACCGTATCCAGAAGGCGGTCGCCTCTAAACTGTCGGGATGAGACATTGACCGCCACATGGAGTGGCTTGTCACTCAGTGTCTGCCAGCCTTTGGCTTCGGCGCAAGCCTCTTCCAGTACCCATGCGCCAATGCTCTCGATCAGGCCCGAATCCTCGGCAATCGGGATAAAGCGGTCAGGCGGGATGAATCCCAGCGCTTCGCTGTTCCAGCGCAGTAGTGCTTCTGCTCCCAATATGCGGCCGTTGGTGGCATCTACCTTGGGTTGGTAAACGAGAGATAGCTCCCGGTGTTCCAGGGCTCGATGGAGATGAGACTCAAGGGTCATGCGCTCTTCGGCAGCGGTGCGCATCTCGCTGGTAAAGAACTGGTAGTCGTTGCGGTCTTTGGCCTTGACCTGATACATCGCCGTGTCGGCGTACTGTAGCAGTTGGTCGGCTGTGCTGCTGTCGTCGGGGAAAAGGCTGATGCCGATACTGACGCTGGTATAGATTTCACGGGTATCGATGATGTAGGGCTGCTTGAAGGCGCGAATCAGCTTACGGGCGACCACCCCGGCATTCTCAGGATCTTTCAGCCCCTCGGCCATGACCAGAAACTCATCGCCACTCAGTCTTGCTGCGGTATCGACTTCGCGCAGCCTGACACAGATACGCTCCGCAGCCTGTTTTAGCAGCTCGTCACCGGCTCTATGCCCCATAGTGTCATTGATGTTTTTGAAGTGATCCAGGTCGATATAGATCAGGGCCACCTTCTCCTTTTTCCGCTTTGCCCGATGGAATGCCTCAGCAATCAGCAGCATCATATAGCTCTTATTGGGCAGGCCGGTAAGCTCATCGTAGTTGGCCTGACGTATCAGCTCCCGTTCATGCTCCTTGCGTTCGGTAATATCAAGGGCGACGCCGATGGTGCCGCTTAGGCGGCCCTCCTCAATCTGCGATGTGTAGTGAACCTCATAGGTGGAGTCATTCAGATCAAGATCAGAGTGGAAGCTCTCACCCGCGAGGGCGCGATGGGCTTGATTGACGATCTGGGGAGTGTCGGCATAGGTGGTGAAGATATTGTCTCCAGGTTTTGCTCGGATAAAGTTCTTCGGGTTGCGTATGCCACTGGCATCGGTAAAGGTGAAGTTACCCTGAGTATCCAGCGCCCACAGCACCACCGGGGCGGATGCGAGCACCGAGTGGATCATCGCCTGTTTCTCCCGCACTGTACGTTCAGCTTTTTCACGCTGGGTGAGGTCGAGCACAGTGATGACAAATACCGGTGGGTGTTCCAACCCGGAAAGCTGTATCTGTGCCTCTACCGGGTAGGTGCTGTCGTCACTGCGTTGGTGGTAACCGCTGAGGGTGATGTACTCCTGTTTCTGGGTGCGTAAGGGAGCCACTAGCCGTTTGAAACGGTCGGGGTTCATCTCTACCAGAATATCCTCAATCTGTTTACCCTCCAACTCGTGAGGGGAGTACCCCAGGTTTTGGGCGGCACCGGCATTAACCTGGAGGCAGTGGAGTGATTCGGCATCAAAGATATAGATCTCGCTGGAGCTGTTGTTAAGAATGCGCCCGAGACGATTATCGAGGTGGTCTTTCTCCTCCGCCAACTGGGTCAGCAGTGCCTGGTTCTCATAGCGTAGTTTGAGTGAGAAGGCGAAAGATTCACTGAGGCGTCTGGCCGCCCGTTGCAGGAAAGCCAGCAGGGCGATAACCAGCACCCCCATGCCGATATGCAGATTGTCACCCTGCCACAGGGATAGGGTGGCTACCGGGAGCAGGGCGAATCCGGCATAGCCGAGGAATGAGGGGAAATCTGCCGCCAGCACAGTGATTGCTCCGGCCGCCAAGCCCGCCAGTACCAGTATCGTGAACGTCTGGTAGGCGACCTGTTCGGGTGGATAGAAGAGCAGGCCCGCCAGCCCCCAAACCATTCCAGCAGACCAGGCACCGATGCGGAAGCGCCACAGCCAGGTGGTATGCGCTCTCTGTGGTTCAGTGTAGTGGAGGAAATAGAGCCCCATGCTGCCACGAACCAGCATCAAGAGGGTAAGGGCTGCAAGCCATCCGAAGAGTAATTGTGGATCGGCGTAGTTGCTGTGAATGTAGGTGTAAACCAGCGCTACTGCCAGGGTGACAAGAACAGACGTTCCAATCCCTTGGTAGAGCATCGATACCTGATCCGCCCGGATCTCTTGCTGGTGGTTGTTTCCCTCGATTATCACTTTATGGCTTCCCTGAACTTCCTGATCTGATTCGTAGGAGCGGCACCCCTGCCGCGATGAACGCTGCACATACCCAGCAAAACCCCATCACCCCTAGGCTCCTACAATAAAATCGATAGCTTATACAGAATAGCTGCTATTTGATTTTTTGCTAGTTAGTGTCTAATGAATATAGCGGAAGATGTAAAAAAATCTTCAACAATCTTTTTGTTAATGGCTTATCTATGGAGTTAAAGAGCCGCTGTTGTGCTTGGGGTCGGGTCGATTAGGCCGTAGGAGCGGCGCCCTCACCGCGATGAACGTCGCACAGGCCGTGCAAACCCCCATCACCCTGGGGGCGGGGCTCCTACGGGTAGATCCAGGCCCGGTAGGCTAAACCCCATTGCCCCAGGGGCGGGGTTCCTACAATAGCGGATTCTTAATCAGCGGTTGGCAGGGTGAGGGTGAAGCTGACCCCTGAGCCATCTCTCAGGTTGTTTGCCGTCACTTCACCATGGTGAAACTCGCAGATCAACCGCACCAGATAGAGCCCCAGGCCAAGGTGGGGCTCAGCCCCTTTTTTCTGCCTGATGGAAACCATCGAATCAAACAGGTTTTGCCCCAGCTCTGTGGGTAGTGGTGGGCCTTGGTTGCGTATCTCCAGGCGGATCACTTGCTGATTCTCTGTAAGTTGCAGTTCGATAGGGGTTTCCGGAATATGGAAATCGACCGCGTTGCCGATCAGTTTATCCAGGGCCTGGCTGATCAAATCGGGTGCGCCGGAGAGCATGACCGGTTGTGAGGGGGTGGTGACGGGAAAGCGGATGCCTGGGAATACCTGATGATAGTTATCCATCGCCATCCTGAGCATATCGGTCAGATCGAATGTCTCAGGCTCGGTCTGCTGCATTAACTGTTCCAGGCGGGTGGCTTCACGCATCCGGTGGAGAATTAGTCCGAGCCGCTCCGTTCCCTCCCTGGCACGTTCAAGATAGCGTTGCCGTGATGGCGTTTCACTCTCCCTCTCCAGGTTC
Organism: Sedimenticola sp.; assembly: GCA_040505915.1. GTDB lineage: Bacteria > Pseudomonadota > Gammaproteobacteria > Chromatiales > Chromatiaceae > Vondammii. The sequence continues at coordinate 5,752 of JBEVXV010000140.1, forward strand.
TCCAGAGAGCTTTTGACCACTACCAGGGGGGTGCGCATCTCATGGGCTAGGCGTGATGCCATCGCTTCCAGATAGCGGTTGTACTCCTCAAGGCGGTGGAGAACGCCGGAGAAGCTGCGCCCCAGGTCACCGATCTCATCCTGTGAACCATCCGCCTTCATCTCCCCGATGATGCGGCCGTCCGGGCTTACCGCCTCCTCCACACGGTTGCGCAGGCGGTGAATACGGCGGGTCAACAGGCTGGCAAAGCCCAGTAGTGCCAGGCTGGTAAAGAGAAAAAATGTGAGGGTGACAGCAAACAGACGCTCCAGTGCCACGTTTTGCAGGCTCAGTATCTGGTTGGTGGTCTGCTCCACCAGCACGGCGCCGACGATGCCATCCGGTGAATGGATCGGCCAGGCAGCGGAGAGGATCACCGCCTGTTTGTCAGGGGTCGAGCGGCGGCGTGTCTCTGCTTCACCGGTCAACGCCTGGGTGATCTCCGGCCCCTGCAACTGGGAGCGACCACTGAACTCATCTTCAAACTGGTTGGTAGGTTGTGCCAGCACCAGTTGGAAGAGTAGGTGCAGTAGGTTGGTGGCGATGGAGTGGGGTGCATCGGCAGTGGGTGGTGGGTTCAGATCTTGCAGCTGTCCACGTCGCCCGAGTACCCGGCGATTGCGGTCGAGCACCCAGATACGGGCACTCTCATGCTCCAGGCCACCAATCAGCTGTTCGATCTCAGGGTTGGGACGCACCAGCCGCCCCAGGGTGGCCAAGGAGGTCATAGGAGCGGTGGCGGTCTGTCGTACTACGGCCCGGTTGAGTGGGTCATCTACATCGATGATGCTGAATGCAAGTCGGTCACCGATCAGGTAGTGGGGAATTCTCAGCTCCAGGGTGTAACCCTCCCGAGACTCTTGCCACTCTCCCTGAATGCGTACCTCGGTCTCCACCGGATAGGGTGCTTGGCGGTTTTTCGGCATCCGCTCGGCATTGACCCACCCTGGAGAGGTGGTGCTGATACGGTAGCGCATTAGCTCCCCGGTGGGTGATTCGAGGGCAAGCTCTATATGGTCACTCTGGTCCATGCGCCGCTCTCCCGGACGCTGATAGATAAGCTGATCATCATGCACTCGCAGCAGCAGATAGAGGTAGCCTTCCCACTCTCCCATCAGACTTTCGAATAGTGTCTCTCCCTGGGCTGGGTAGGGTCTGAGATTAAGTAGGTGGCTTTGCCAGTCATCAGTGTAACCGTCAAGCTGGATGCTGGTGTTAAGTGGGTTAACGTAGAGATAGGTGTCAGCTGTTTTCGATTCCTGAGCGTTGCTTGGGGAGATGAACATCTCCTCATGGTTGTGAAGAATAGCCGCCACTGCCTGGGCGGTACCCAATAGCATGGTCTCCTGAGTTCGGCGCAGAAAGGTCTCGGTCTCCTGGATATAGCGGTAACCGGCCCAGGGAATTACCAGCAGGGTGAGGGAGACCAACGCCAGCTTAAAGCGGATACTTTGAAAAAAGGGGCGGCGACTCTCCTGCATGGTTTCTCGATGGTTATTTCGTAACTATTCAGCTTCAGATGCCAAGATAGGTGATTGCAGAAGGAATTGATACGCCTTCTGAGGAAATT
>JBEVXV010000141.1:0-6794 GCA_040505915.1 Sedimenticola sp.
GAACTTGACAGATATATGCATATCTACGGGAAAAAGCGTCACGAAGGTTCTCGCTAATTAGCGCCAGGAAGAAAAAGCGTCAGGAAAGTGCATGCATGCTCAGTCATTCCAGGACTTTTGGTACATATGGACCCCATACGAAACTTCAAAAGTGGTGTCAAAGGAAACTAATTTTGTATCTTCCATCCTGAAGACGAATCCTTATACAGAGCAAATCCCTTTTCTTTTCAATCAACTCATGTGTTAAGCAGGCTAAATAGGTATATTTGAATCCGACCCCGTTTTTCAAAGTAACGGAAGTTAATAGGGTACACACACATATGTCGACATACAGGAATGTCACATATGAGATGAAATATAAATACAAGACAGTGTACATGTCTTAATGTACATCTACTTACTTGGCCGTAGTAAGTGTTCGTCGTCAGTACTATCAGTGCTGCATATATCTGTGATGGGAGTTACACAGGATTTTAATTAACAAACAACTTTGTTCAACACATCATACAGCTTACACTGCATACTATAACATGTCCAAACGTTTTATAAATTACCACCGCAAACTATTTTAAGATGCACACGGCTGCACGTATGCATCTATTATATAATGTATATGTTCCAGTCTAAAATGGTGATTCGAGGGGAAGATGAAGCATAAAAAGTAACGGAAGTTATAGGTATACATACTTCATTAACATACATGCAGTTTAGGCCAGTTGTATGAACATTCAAACGAACTAAACTACATTTACACATTTCAATATATGAACACCTGATATATAACTGCATGTTTAGCATTTAACATTAAAATTAACGTATTTACACATATATAAATAAGAAAAAATGAACGGCAATGTGAAAGGGTTGAAACCATTGATTAAGTCCATTCATTATATTACTAGGTGCGGCAATCAGTATACTCATTTAATTGAAAAAATGCCGCCCCTGTATTTGATACCGATAAACGTTTGGATATAATCCTGTATTTTTCATTAAAGATACTTAGCTTCGTAAGTTAGCATTTCGGTAACGGAAGTTAATTACTTAATATAAAAAACATAAGAAATGATGCATACACCATGTACAATGTATGCTGTCTACTAAGTAACTAAACATACTTTTATTATATTTATAGATTCAGATTCAATAATGTGCACATGGATAATGTATTCATAGACAGTTAATCTGTTGCGAACTTGATTCACAATACAGAGTGAATCGCAATTGTAAATCTGTCACTCGCGAACAAGAACGGAAACCAACTACATGTACATGGAGTTTGCTTTTTTAAAATACGTATAAAGTTGACTTCAGATTCCAATTTCCACATGTATGGTGTGAATTATTATTGAGAATACTATCAGTCCCGAACATGGTTCAATTAAGTAACTTCCGTTACCGATATATAAGCTTACGCGTGCATTGATTATTATAAATCGCAATCGTCTCAAATTGAACAATTGGTATTTACAACATCTTCTTTCAATGGAATATAAAAGAACGTGTAGATATACAGTATGATGTATGTAATCACAACTATTGTAGTCAATATGAGGAGAAACGGGGGGGGGGGGGGGGGCACAGAAATATCTAACGTGTCGGCATCTATATACCGTATGTCTGTGAGTTACTTATTAGCTTATGGTTTGTTCAGTTTTGCATTAAACATGGTGTTCACTTCATCGACAAGAGTGGTAGGTAATTTAAATAATCTTCGACTTTTCCCGGATGGTTGGGGTTCTGGAAGTCGCATTATTACATCGCGCGTATGTATCCAAATCTCATCCCTAGCATTCGGCCATTTGAAAGAAGACCCTATTTTGCCTGAATGTGACGTCATAAAGTTTATCTGGAGCTCGCTGTCATCGATATCAGTGATTCTACCGACGAACCATTGACCTTCATATTCTGCCGCAACAAACTCGCCTTCCATAAATGTATATGTTCCTGTTTCATTTCCGGGTTGATTGATTGGGTCCGTAATGGCTTCGTTGCTTTCACATTCATTCTCAGATATTTGTTTTCTCATGTCATAGATTTCCCAGCCAGGACACCCTCCTTGTATGTTTATAATACATACATCGCAATTGCATGACGTTTTGCGAACTGCTATGCGTGTAGTACTCAGTGGTACTGCTGCGTGTATGGTCATTGTTTTAGGAACCGGTTTTATACCAATGTTCTTGTGTTGAATGTGTTGGTATGCCTCATCATATTCATTCTGTGACACATAGTAATATGATACAGAACTCTCTGTTTCGCTGACTGCCCATGCATAGAAGTCCTCCGCGGTTTGTATTACCGCTTTCCCCCGCTTTACTGCCATGTCCGCTGATCTCTTTACGCTTCCGCCAAGGCCATCACATGGGCCTTTCCCGTGCCCGGCCTCGAGATAGTCCCAGCGCGCGTGCACCGACAATTCAGCTTCGTGATGGCACAATAGGTTGAATATTGATTTATTTTGATATTGTGATGTAGGCGAATCTGTCAGGTAATGCACCGTTGAAAGTTGCGGATATTCATTTTTAATCTTGGGGATCAACTTCTTCAACATTGCAAATACCGTACTAGCATTGTGTGACATCGTGTCCGATACACCTACAACACTAATGTGGGACCTTTTGTGTGATGTGGGGAAATATATGACGGATGTGTGAAGCGTGACCATATCCGATGTCCAGTAGGCGGACTGCACCTCCTCTAGTGCTGTACATGTAAAATTTTCTGCGAAGTCCATCCAAATCATGACATGACCGTCAGGTAAGTCTTCTCTAAGTTTTTTCATCTGTCCATACTGTATTTTTACTCTTTCTACGTGTTCTCTAAATGCATCTACGTCTTTCATGAACTGTTCAATGAATTCCGACTTTGGTTGTACAGTTTGAACCTGCTTCCATCGCATGTGACCCTTGTCCTCGACCTTCTTCCATTCCGTGTACATGATTTCGTCATCTTTTATTGTTTCTAGTTTACCGCGAATTTCATTGTCATTATTTTCCTTAATTAGGTTGTCTGGATTTTTGCTGACATGTGTAACACGAACATTCACTGCTCGGAGTTTCAATGCCATATTCTGGTGGCGGGAACAAAGGCATGTCCTGCGACTGCAGAAATTCGCTAGCAAAATGTGCTTTGGGCGCATACTGCAAAACGTTGACCTTGATATCTTAATATATGGATTTTCAAGTGCAAATTTCGCATGTAGGTTGTGAAGGTAATCGTTTAATACCATCTTCTGTGTTTTCTCCTTGCCCACAGCATCTCCCTTTCCTGGTAGTGTAGTGGAATTGTCTTCCCTCTCCATGAACAGAATTACTTTTTTTTGCAATATGCGTCTCTCAGCTTGTTGTTTCCTTAATTCTACAGATTTTCTCCCCTTCAATGTTCTGCGATCAATTCCCAATATCTTACTAGCTGCATTCACACATTTATATTTTTTTGTTGTTAGAAATGAAAATGGTACTTTCGTCTTAGATTTGAATTTTTTTAGGGAATCGCTCAAATCCTTTTCAATCGAGTTGGAGAGCAGCAATCTTTTACGAACTTGTTTGTGTTTCCTAGGACTCAACCCCATGGCTTTCATTTCTGTATCAGTCTTTGATTTTGGTGTTAGGTTTCCGTTGGTGTTGTCTGGTCGGTCAACACATGGTGATTTGTTTCTGTTACTTTTCTTCATTCTTTCAAGCCGTTTTTCCACTCGTCGTTTTTCGCGAAACAAATTTTCTTTGTCGGATCTTAGATTTTCAATCGTGATGTACGCCCGCCTTAGTGAAGATCGGCGACTATTTCCCTTAGACCGCGTATTTCCTTTTTTCATAAATGGAAACGAGACTGGCAATGGTTCTCCATTTTGTCGAGTATGTGTAATATTGTCATCACTTATATCTTTAAGAGCCTGCACTTTCCTTGCATAGTGTTTTTTCACGCGTGTATTGACATCTGTTCTTCTCCTTTTCAAGTCCACCTCTGTGAGATCAGCAGCTGGAATATATGCTTTTCGCTTCCTGCCCCTTTCTTTTTTCTCATATTCAGCATCATTTGCCTTTTTTCTTTCCCGATAGCGGCGCTGAATTTCAGCTCTGGATTGTGGCATTCTGGAAAACAAGCAATACAAGAGTTCATTTGCAAAAGCAGATAAGTACATATTGTTTTTGTTTCGTAAATAATTGTTTTTTAGTGTGAAATTAAGGTAATACCAATCATTTTGGTGTTGGGTTTATTTGGTTGGGTAACTGTTTCATGCATCATATTATAACTTGTCCACGTGGGCAAGTTAGACTAGTAAAATACAGTTGGAACTAACAAAAATCTTGTTATTTTCATGGTACTCTATTTTCACCAAAGCAACATATAAGGGAATCATTTGATGATTATTTTGGTACAATTTTCTAAAATTCTTCATCAAAACATATGTTGTGGGTACTTGTTAGAATCGCCTCGATGAGGCGATTATAACTAGTACTCACAACATATGGTTTAATGGAGAAATAAGAAAATAAATATCTCAGAATTATCAGATTATGAAAAATCATGTACCAAACATTTATATTATCAAATTGAGATCAGCATTAGCTTTTAAAAGCATTTTAATTTTTATATATTGTTTTACCTTTAAACGCATGCATGACCCTTTAAACAATCGACTCGTGGACCACTGCTGGCAAAACATAGAAACGTCTATGATGAATACAGAATAGGTATTCACGCACACTAGTTATTGTGGAATAAATAATAGTGACGTAAACGATAATTCCGTTTCATTTAACTTCCGTTACCAAAACGTCAGGATAGTTGATATCATATAAACATTATTCAAACGGGTATGCAGCTAGTTGTACACACATCAGTCAATAATAGCCTTCTATTGGTTCAGTAAGATATGTTTACACCAATTATACTCCAACACAGTCACCAAAATGCTAGTGGATGTTGTCCCAGTAAACGCTATTAACTTCCGTTACCGAAAATACCAAAACTTGCATTAATTTCTATAATACCAAAACATAACTGTAACGAGCATACACGCCACATACATGTATATTACACAAATACGACGTCAATGGTAACACAATTTCAAATTTAAATTCGACTTAAAGTAATAAAAATATAGTTTGAAAAAATGTCATAACTTCCGTTACCGAGGTTGAAAATATGCGTTACACCGGTGATTTCGATGGTATAAACATAACATGCAAACTATTGAGTGTGGTGCATGCCACTTTAATCTTATTCAGTGGCCATTTTCTCCAAATAAGGAGGTCTCGGATAAAATATGTGATTATGTCACGAACGAACAACAATATTTGCATAATCACCTTGATCGATACTTCCAATGGACACAGATCACAGCGGCGCCATGAAGGTCACTTTCATATTATCCCGGGCTTAAACTACAACAACAACAACCGGTGATTCATAAAACATGCTACCGATCAAAACATCTGTGCATCCACAACTATGTGCATTTTAGTAACGGAAGTTAGTAGTAACGGAAGTTAAAAATCAGTTACTTAATTCACAATATAGAGGTAAGTATCAAATGTTTAATGACTACTTTTGTTGTATATGGTCATGTGCTGAAACTGCATTAGTTCACTTGACTAAATTGTCCCTCTTACTTTGAGTTTAAAAGAAAACACGGTAACGGAAGTTAATACGTTTATTGTCCTTTCCCTGCGGCCGACTGCCACCTGCTAATACCATGAAAATTAGTAAGAATATGGAACATTATGATGTCTTAGGGAATAAAAGATATATATATCAACAATCATTGCTTTTATTTCAAAAGGTATGGCTACACATACGTATTTTGTATACGGGTATGTGTTGGTAACGGAAGTTAATATGAATATTGCGACATTGCTATAAATGTCGAAAATTATAAAAAACGATCTATTATAAACCATTTGCATATGTATATACTAAATTTATGCTTACATTAATAAAATAAATTAGTACATTACTACTTACCAAAGATCGCCAAGCTAATTCGGTTAATACTGTACATACACCCATGTCTGCGACACACAAAAACAGCAGAAATTTGGTGTTTTGGGTCACTAAAATAGAAGTATATTCATTGCTAATGTATTCAAAAATAGATTCTGATGTGTTTCTGTATATATGCCTAGTGTGCTGTACACACATAACAATGTTACGATCGTGTGATCTAAGAATTATGACCATAAGACACAAAAAACTGGAAAATGTACATAAAACTGTGGAATGACTGTGCTATGTATCGTCGGTCAACCAGAATTCGATACGTACGTGTTTTCGATACCCTACATTCCGCGTGAATTAATTTCAACCGGAACTTCCGTTCAGGTGACTTTGTTTTCGTGCAGACGACTCGTCCATATCGGCTTTCGGTTCTCGGCTTATATTTGCAAAATGCGCAGAAAACAAGCGAGTAAATGTCAATATTATTTCACATATAGAAAAATCAATGTTTTTACTATTACTTTTTGTTGGTTGCATAGCAACAGCATTTATACACAAAGCAACTGGAAGAGGACAAACATTTTGACAGATACCGGGAATTTCAGCCATCTGCTTGATGATGTCACATCACCGGTCATGACCCAAATCCGTGTCATTCGCTACAGGGTGTCTCCAAAAGCCATGTACCTTATATGATTTTGATATTATGCTGTTATAGTAACATTGAAATAATTGGGCCACATTTCTTTTTTTATTAGTTTTATAGTAGATCTATTGTTTCTGTCACAAGTGTCTATATATCTGTGAAACAGTCCATCAATTTATTTTATTGAATTGCTCAACAATAAAAA
>JBEVXV010000142.1:0-2653 GCA_040505915.1 Sedimenticola sp.
ACAAATTGTATTACATGATAACACATACACGCATTACGCAAAGATCAATTAGGCCTGTATACAAATTTCTTACACGTAGAAAGGAAGAATTAGATATGAGGGGCGGAGCAAGTTCCTACATATATCATAATTTTTCTAAGTAAAATTAGTTTCTGTGAATACTTACCCGTTATATGTTGCTATGCTGCTTCTGAGTGCTAACTCATCCCAGATCTAAATTTATTGACCCCGCCTAAAGCCTGTGCTTTACACCCGTCCCAATACCTAGTGCGCATGCGCGCACCGGTAACACGTCCTCTTTGCGCTGGGATAACCCCCTTCCACCTGCGGGGCGGGAGGAGGGCATATAATACATATAACGGGTAAGTATTCACAGAAACTAATTTTACTTAGAAAAATTATGATTTCTGTATCATCCTTCCCCGTTATATGTTGCTAGAATTCGTCTCAATGGTGGGAAGGCAATACAGAAATCAAATAATTCTCTTCTTTTAAAAAAAAGAAGAATAAGAAAGAAAGTTCTGTGAATACTTATAGCCAAGGATCAATAAATTTCACTCACCCAACGTACGTCACCGACTTCCGGGCACCGTCCCGGACAGCGCCCCCCCTTGTTTTCTCCTGGATAGCAGGAGCCGCGCCACACGGAGCCCACAGCGATGTCTTTAGAGCCTTTGCAGTAGTTCCCTTCTGTAACTCCGCCCGCTCCCATCTGCCGAGGAGCAAATAACAGCCGCAAGTGCCGTCTTCACCACCTGCGATGTCCCTGGCCGTGGTTGAAGCACCTTCCCCAACTCAGCCCACACCCAACTGAAGCGGACTAATAGTCAGAATGTAAGTGTTCAACCTAAGCATTAACTGTCTTTTGGCGACACATATGAAGTCGGCACAATGTCTAACAATGTCACACACACCATCACATAGCGATCTGGTTCAGCACTAGGCCCATCGCGAACTGGATATAACTTATGCTATAACTTATACCCCAATAGTATCCCAAACATGACCATAACCCTATGTTACAAACATATATGTATGTACCCAATATATACATAAACCTGAACCCACATATCTCATGACCCTAGGTAGCTGAGGCTGACTGCCACCGAGTGTCATGGTAAATTGATACGGCTGGAGCGTCGGCGACCACGGAGTCTCCGCCACTCGATCCGGACCTTACAATAGAATAGCAATTCGTAACTAATCCTACTGCTAAACTATTTGTCCAGACTGGCATTAACTGGCTAAATGCAAGAAATTACGGAGACGATTTAGAAAATTTCCGAAATAGGACTCACCCTAAGGCGATATCTAGCTCGCCTATGTAATGCCAATGTGAACAATCTAACACAATGTTGTCTACCTGGTTGGATCCTAAAGACCAGGAAGACAACAGGCTCAAACTAGAACCTCTTACACCGTAGGCCTCTTGCCAGCGACCACCGTACCAGCCGCTACCAAGGGACCCAGTGTGTAAATATCAGAGCTCTGCGCTGTCAGAGCTCGCAAATAGAACTGCGAGAAAGTGGTCTGCGACCTCCACGACGCTGTCGACATCACCTGCTCGAGCGGTACCCCATTCAAGAAAGCCCAAGAGGTAGAGACAGCTCGTACCTCATGTGCTTTGACCTTCAGTTTCTTACATGCTTTAGAGGAAGTAGATGTATATGCCCTGCGGATGGCCATAGATATCCATCTAGAGATAGATGCTTTGGAAACATCCTGATTACCGACACACGGAATAAACAACCTCTTTCGCCTACCCCTCAAGGACTTTGTCATTGAGAGGTAGTGACGTAACGCCCTAACTGGGCACAGCAAGTTATCCGCCGCTGATAACGGACCAGCCTTGGACAGGGCGGGTACTACGAAGGGCCGGGGAGCCTGACCCGGAACCTGAGTCTTGGCGAGGAATCCCACTTCGCAACATAAAGTGACTGATTCCTTCCCAAAAACTAAGCTCCGGTCGTCCATAGACAGGGCGTGCAATTCTCCTCTCCTCTTAGCTGACGCAAAAGCGAGGAGAAAAGACGTTTTAATAGACCAATCAAGGAGGGCAACCTGATTCATGGGCTCATACGGGGCTTTGGTTAGGGCCCACAAGACTACTGTGAGATTCCACCTTGGAGTGACCGTTCTAGCCACTGGCCTGTGCCTAGCAAAGAACGATATCATGGCTGAAAGCCTGGGGTCAGACCCAATATTCACTGCTGAACGCGCGTTGAACTTAAAACAGCTCGCCAACGTCGACCTATACCCCTTAATCGTAGAAACTGCCGCTTGCCTCTCCTCGAACAGGTATCTGAAAAACTCGCCTACCTGACCTACAGCTGGCTGGACTGGATTAACCTGCCTCTGTGCACACCAACTAACCCAGACCTTCCATTTGGCGTCATAGCAGGCGGTAGTACTTGGCCGCCTTGCCTGGGAGATGATCTCGGCAGCTCGCGCAGAAAAGCCATCCTTTCCGACTCCTTCCCTGATAACCTCCAGGCGTGAAGGTTCAGAACGGAAGGATTTGGATGCTGTGTTTTCCCCCCGTGTTGCGACAACAGACTGGGAAAGACTGGTAGAACTACTGGTTGCTCTACCAGAAGCTCCAGGATGCTGGAAAACCAACTCCTCGTCGGCCAGCACGGAGCCACCAGAGTGA
>JBEVXV010000143.1:0-3637 GCA_040505915.1 Sedimenticola sp.
CCGATACCGGCAGATTTACACCCCTCCTGTACCCACGCCTTTATCTCATCACCTGAGTAAACTTTATGGAACTCCCATACAGGACAACGGGCGGGATCACCCGGGTCTGTACGGCGTACCCGGCTGGTGTCTGTCGGCATGGTTCTCAGAGCCTTTTCAATCACTTCGGGTTCATCCCTCAAGGCAATGGTATTGCCGTAGGATTTGGACATCTTCTGACCATCCAGCCCCGGCATCTTTGATGCCTTGGTCAGCAGCGGCTGGGGCTCCGGCAGAATAATCCGGCCACTGCCTTCGATATAACCAAACAGCCGTTCGCGGTCATTGACCGTGATATTCTGCTGGCTCTCTAGCAGAGCACGGGCCGCCTCCAGCGCCTCATGGTCACCCTGCTCCTGGTACGCCTTGCGGTATCGGGTATAGAGCTTGGCACTCTTCTTACCCATTTTTTTTACCGCCTGTTCAGCAAGCGCTTCAAAGTTGGATTCACGGCCATAGATATGGTTGAAACGACGTGCCACCTCGCGGGTCAGTTCTACATGAGCCACCTGATCTTCACCGACCGGCACCATCCCCGCTTTGTAGATCAGAATATCAGCCGCCTGCAGCAGTGGGTAACCGAGAAAACCGTAGGTTGCCAGATCTCTCTCTTTCAGTCTCTCCTGCTGATCCTTGTAGCTGGGTACGCGCTCCAGCCATCCCAGGGGGGTAATCATTGAGAGTAGCAGGTGGAGCTCGGCATGTTCCGGCACCTGTGACTGAATAAACAGCTTGGCCTCGCCGTGGTTGACGCCGGCGGCGAGCCAATCGATCACCATCTCCCAGACGCTTTTCGAAATAATGCTGGGATCTTCGTAGTGTGTGGTTAGTGCGTGCCAGTCGGCAACAAAAAAGTAGCACTCATACTCATGCTGGAGTTCGATCCAGTTCTTCAGTACCCCGTGGTAGTGTCCGAGGTGAAGACGACCAGTGGGCCGCATTCCAGATAAGACGCGAGCATGTTGTGCAGGAACGGAGTTCAAGTTTATCCCCTTAGGATTTGATTAATAGTGCTTGGGGTTGGAGTCGATTGTGACGTAAAAAGGTGCATTTCCCACCCATCTTGACGCAATCGACTCCGACCCCTGGTGAAAATAGCCCCCAAAAGTAGGTATAGCTGAATAGTTACATTAAAAATAGATCTCTTTGACGATTTCAGATGCGGGCAGGATGTCGATGGTAAACATAACCAACGGTAAAAGTACCTTCTCCGGGACCGGAGTCATCAGCAGCAGGCCGATAACAATAAACATACCGAAAGGCTCCAGCCGTGAGAACTGATAGGCGAGCTTGGGGGGCAGCAGAGAGTTGAGTATACGGCCACCGTCCAGAGGCAGAACCGGCATCATATTGAGTACCATCAGCAGGGTATTAATTAAAACACCTGCGCCACCCATGTAGACCAGCGGCAGGCCAACCCACTCCGAATAGGGCATCAGCATCACCCCTATCTTAATAGCCAGGGCCCAGCCTATAGCCATCAGTAGGTTGGCGCCGGGGCCTGCCAGTGCGACATAGGCCATATCCCGGCGCGGATTGTGGAGATTACGCCAGTTCACCGGCACCGGCTTGGCCCAGCCAAACAGGAAGCCACTAAGAAAAAAAGTGGCCGTAGGGACCAGTATGGTGCCTACAGGGTCGATGTGCTTGAATGGGTTGAGCGTAACGCGCCCCAACATCATGGCCGTTTTGTCGCCGTGTTTCATCGCCATCCAGCCGTGTGCCGCTTCGTGAACGGTGATGGCAAACAGTACCGGCAGCAGAAAAATGGAGAACTGCTGAATTGTATTTCCTATATCCATCTGCAAATTATACCTGAGAAGTTACTCCACAAATAAGGAAGAATCACCCTTTCCGTCACGATAGAGCACCGCTACATCCTCCTCCATGCCCACTACAGTGGTCGCCTCCATACCACAATAGCCACCATCAATCACCAAATCGACCTCATGCCCCAGCAGGTCTCGCATCTCATAGGGATCGGTCATCGGCATCTCCTCTCCCGGCAGGATGAGTGTAGAGCTCATCAGTGGCTCTCCCAAAACTTCCAGTAACGCCTGTGCGATGGCGTTGTCGGGAATGCGAAAGCCCACCGTTTTTCGTTTAGGATGCTGTAACCGCTTAGGCACCTGCTTGGTCGCCTTGTGGATAAAGGTATAGGGGCCAGGGGTGAGGGTCTTCATCGTCCGATAGTGTTGGTTTCCCACTTTGGCGTAGGCGGAGATCTCAGAGAGATCGCGACAGACCAGAGTAAAGTTATGCTTCTCGTCGAGGCGCCGTATACGGCGAATTTTCTCCATCGCCCCCTTGTCGCCAATATGGCAGCCAAGGGCGTAGCTGGAGTCGGTGGGGTAGACCACCAGACCACCGCGATGGATGATCTCCACTGCACTGCTGATTAACCGCTGCTGCGGATTATCCGGGTGTATCTGAAAAAGCTGTGCCATTGTTGCTCTACTCTATACGTCTAACTATGTAGCCAATTATGCCAAATTGGGGTGGTACCATCGGGCAGCGGAGAAACTCTTCCAAGTTCAATCCAGGGTGTTTCCGGGCCGTGATAGTCAGAGCCCGCCGACCCCAGCAGGCCAAAATCCTTGGCATGGCGAGCCATGGTGAAATTTTCGTCACGACTGTGGCTGCCTGATACCACCTCCAGCGCCTCACCGCCCGCGTCGACAAACTCTGAGATCAGACGACGCAGTTTACTGCGTGTAAGACCATAGCGCGCCGGATGAGCCACTACCGCCTGACCACCGGCCTGGCGTATCCATGAGACCGCATCAGCCAAAGAGGCCCAGTCACCAGGAACATGCCCTGGCTTCCCTCTGGTAAGAAACTTTTTGAACACTTTGCGGGCATCCTGAGCATAACCCTGGTTCACCAGAAAACGGCCAAAATGGGTCCTGCTGATCAACTGACCATTGGAGAGTGCCTTAGCACCTTCATAAGCTCCGGAGATACCCTCTTTCTCCAGACGCCTGCCGATCTCCTCAGCCCGCCACTGACGGAACTCACGGAGCCGTATGAGCCCGTTTACCAGCGCTTCACCCGCCGGATCTATACCCAGCCCAACGAGATGAACAACCCGTTTATTCCAGGTAACCGACAGCTCAATGCCGGGAATCAACAGCACGCCAACCTGCTCTGCCGTCGCCTTCGCTTCAGCGATCCCATCGGTAGTATCGTGATCGGTCAGCCCCAGTACCTCAATCCCCAGATCTCTGGCCCTAAGCACGAGTGCTTCCGGCGTGAGGGTGCCATCCGAGGCCGTTGAATGGGTATGTAGATCATATTGCGCGGACATCAGCGTATTGTACCCTGAAAGCTGGAGATTCTGTGCTGAAAAACTGGCTAAGGAGCCACTGAATTAAGTCTGGCCGAATTGAATTGTGCTCACGAGGCGCAAGATCAAGGAGATGATCACAGCTAATAGCAGGTTATTAGCAAGATTGTCAGTAACTATTCAGTTGGTGCTCGGGCATATTTTATGCTGCACTTCCCTGTAGGAGCGCTTTCTCGAAGCGCGATGGATAGTTGCACCATGGTAGTTACTTCATCGCGGCCCGAAAGACCACTCCACAATAAGATCGAAGCC
>JBEVXV010000144.1:0-17351 GCA_040505915.1 Sedimenticola sp.
CATCGATATCGGGAGAGGCGGTGATAAAGTCTAGTTTGAGGCGTTCAAGCAGCGCTTTGCGAAAGGGCGAGGTGGAGCCGAGCACCAGCCCGAGTATATCTGAGGTCTGTTTCATTGGTACTTCATAGTCGATTAATAATTTGAGTGGATCTTACCAAAAAGAAGGGGTGGCAGGGGGTGAAATCGCGCCAAAATCTTTTTTTCATGAAAATAATCGCTTTGTATCTTATAGAGAGTATGTTTCACCTTTATGTATTGATACACCCAATATAAAGTATTTATTAAGCAGGTTAAATCCAGGAATATCAATATAAATCAATGATGTAATGGAAAGCCTGAAAACAAGGTAACTTGACAAGACGGCCTCTATCCAATAAAAAACGCTCTCCAACATAAAACACCTGTTTTTTTTGGAGTCATATAAATACCCAAATTTCGGAGTTTATTTCCACCGGAGCTATAGCCTTAGTTGGGAGAGGTGCCTGAGGTTTTTGTGATGTGTTTCAAAAGAAGATGAACCCGCACATCTAAGTTAACTGAGGCATTGGAACTTCGAAACTTGAGTTAAATACTTATACATGAGAGCTGAATATCGTCCGTTGTTGGCGATTTCACTTTTTTTGCTGGAGCGTTGAAAGATGCCGATATCCGACTTACTTGCGCAGGGAGTTAATCTCATGCTGCTTGGCATGGGGAGTGTTTTTATTTTTCTCGCTGTTTTGGTTCTCGCCATGTACGGTATGTCCAGCCTGGCACAGGCCATTTCGAAAGAAGAAATACACGAACCAGCTTCCTCCACTGGTGCTGCAACCAAGGCTACAGAGGGTGAACTGATAGCGGTGATCACTGCGGCCATAAGCCGGTTCCGATCATCCAAATAGATAAACCTAGCGTACTCCGGAGACAACGGGGTGCTGGCTTTCCACGCCATCAGCGTGTAACTACAAGTAAAAAATGAACCTAATGAGTAATAAGAATCCACTGGGTATAACCGAGTTAGTTCTGCGGGACGGTCATCAGTCCCTGTTTGCAACCCGTATGCGTATCGAAGATATGCTGCCTATCGCCTCCAAGCTGGACCAGGTCGGCTACTGGTCGCTTGAGACCTGGGGCGGTGCAACCTTCGACTCCTGCATTCGTTTTCTAGGGGAAGACCCCTGGGAGCGCCTGCGCAGGCTGAAGGCGGCGATGCCCAATACCCAGATGCAGATGCTCTTCAGGGCGCAAAATATTCTCGGTTATCGTCACTATGCAGACGATGTTGTCGAAAAGTTTGTTGAGCGGGCGGCAGCCAACGGCATGGATGTATTCCGTATTTTTGATGCGATGAATGATCTGCGTAACTTTGAGACTGCGGTTAAGGCTACGCTCAAGGTTGGCAAGCACGCACAGGGGGCCATGTCCTACACGGTCAGCCCCGTGCATAGCCTGGAGTACTGGCTGGATATGGCCAAGCACCTTGAAGATATGGGTTGCACCTCTATCTGCATCAAGGATATGGCGGGTCTGCTTAAACCCTATGTCGCGTTTGAACTCATCACCAAGCTGAAAGAGTCCATCTCCGTGCCTATTGCTCTGCACAGCCACGCCACTACCGGGATGAGTACCGCCACCATCACCAAGGCGTCTGAGGCAGGCGTTGATATGGTGGACGCCTCCATCTCTTCAATGAGTATGACCTATGGACACTCAGCCACCGAATCGGTGGTCTCGATTCTCGATGGTACAGAGCGGGATAGCGGGCTCAAGCTCGATATTTTAGAGGAGATTTCGGCCTACTTCCGGGAGGTGCGCAAGAAGTACGCTAAGTTCGAGGGTGCCCTGAAAGGGGTCGATTCACGCATTCTGGTGGCTCAGGTTCCCGGTGGCATGTTGACCAACATGGAGGGCCAGCTGAAAGAGCAGGGTGCTGAAGATAAGTTTGATGCGGTGCTGGATGAGATTCCCCGGGTACGTGAAGATCTAGGCTTGTTGCCACTGGTGACACCCACCTCACAAATCGTCGGCACCCAGGCGGTACTTAATGTGCTGACGGGTGAGCGCTATAAGAGCATCACCAAGGAGACTGCCGGTGTACTCAAGGGCGAGTATGGCGCCACCCCGGCACCGGTCAACAAAGAGCTACAGGCGCGTGTACTTGATGGCGGGGAGGCGATCACCTGTCGCCCTGCTGACCTGATCGAGAATGAACTGGATAAATTGACCGCTGAGTTTGATCAGCTGGCAGAGGAGAAGGGCATTACGGTGGCGACTGACAAGGTCGATGATGTATTGACTTACGCACTGTTCCCCCAGGTTGGTCTCAAGTTTCTTGAAAACCGTAATAATCCCGATGCTTTTGAGCCGAAGCCTGGTATTGAAGCAGAGCCTGTTGCGGCCCCCGCCGCACCAACAGCCGCTGCAGCTGGGCCTGAAGCTTATACCGTGGCGGTCAACGGCAAGGCCTACAATGTCACCGTTTCTGCCGGAGGTGAGGTTCAGCATGTCAGCGAGACTGCCGCTTCCGTTGTCCCCGCGCCAGCTGCTGTACCTGCAGGAGGCGAGCCTATGCCAGCACCGTTATCAGGTACTATCTTCAAAATTCAGGTTACCGAGGGGCAGTCAGTAGGTTCTGGCGATGTGGTCATGGTGATGGAGGCGATGAAGATGGAGACCGATGTCCGGGCCAGCCGTGATGGCGTGGTCTCCTCCATTACAGTAAAAGAGGGGGACGCCGTACGGGTTGGTGATACCCTCATGCTGCTGAGTTGATGCCATGGGAGGTATAGACGCGTTGTGGCAATCCATGGGGATTGCCAATATCGGGTGGGGCCAACTGCTGATGATGTTGGTTGGTGGCCTGCTCATTTTTCTTGCTGTAGCGAAGAAATTTGAACCTTTGCTACTGCTGCCCATCGGCTTTGGAGCCATTCTCAGTAATATTCCCGTGGCCGGTATTGGAGGTCCCGACGGTTTGCTGGGTATGGTCTACCATGTCGGTATTGAGACCGGGGTATTCCCACTGCTGATCTTTATGGGGGTGGGTGCATTAACTGATTTTAGCGCATTGATTGCCATGCCGAAGACGCTGTTTCTCGGGGCGGCGGCACAGTTTGGAATCTTTGCTACATTGATGGGTGCATTGGCGCTCAACTTTATACCCGGTTTTGATTTTACCCTGGCGGACGCTTCGGCCATTGCCATTATCGGTGGTGCCGATGGGCCGACAGCGATCTTTCTCGCCTCCAGGCTGGCGCCCGATTTGCTGGGTGCTATCGCGGTAGCGGCTTACTCCTATATGGCCCTGGTGCCGATCATTCAGCCCCCCATTATGCGGGCACTAACGACTGAGAAAGAGCGTCAGGTGGTGATGTCTCAGCTGCGGCCAGTGAGCAAGCTTGAGAAGATCTTCTTCCCCTTCACGGTGTTGATACTCTGTATTCTCTTTCTACCCTCGGCGGCACCGCTGATCGGTATGCTGATGTTCGGTAATATCCTCAAGGAGACCGGGGTGGTGGAGCGGCTCAGCGGGGCGGCTCAGAATGAGATTATCAATATTGTCACCATCTTCCTCGGTTTGGCCGTCGGATCAAAACTCTCTGCGGATAAGTTCCTCACCCTCGATACCCTGGGTATTCTGGCTCTTGGTGCCATCGCTTTCTGCATTGGTACCGCGACGGGCTTGCTGATGGGTAAGCTGATGTACCGCCTCACCGGGGGGAAGGTCAATCCCCTGATTGGTGCAGCCGGGGTTTCTGCGGTGCCGATGGCGGCGCGGGTGGTCAATAAAGTGGGCCTGGAGGCGAATCACCATAACTTCCTGTTGATGCACGCCATGGGGCCAAATGTTGCCGGTGTGATCGGCTCTGCTGTGGCGGCCGGTGTGTTGCTGGCGCTTGTCGGGGGCTGATGTCGTCCCGTTGAGTCGGTAATAGCTTGTCACACGAGGGTGTCTTAGCACCTTTGCGTGAAAGTGTAAGCTCCTCAGGAGCCTGTCCGAGAATAGGACACCTACTGCGGAAAGCCCATTTTGGCCCTTTTTTCTGCTCATTTTCGTTGAATAATAGTAACTATTCGCCTCAAATGACCGAAAAAAATGACTCAAAATGGACTTCCCTCGCTACGGTGCCTATTCTCGGACAAGCTCCTAGTGAAACTAGCGTGATTTTTTTTTGACGTTGACCCCTTATCGTAATATTATTGCGCGCTTATGTCGTCACGCTTGCCAGATTTTGTCGATCCATGGCGTCTTGCCAACCTTGGTAATCAGTTATCAGGGAGTGTTGGGCTGGGTAAATTACTCCGTCTGGCGGATGCGCTCGTTAGCGCTGAGGGTGAGGCTCAGTTCACTCTTGAGTTTTATCGGGACGAGAAGAGACGGGCGCGTATTAAGGGAGATACCCAGGCTCAACTGGTACTAGAGTGCCAACGCTGCTTGGAGCAGATGACCTTGCCCGTGGATGCCGAGATAGACTTGGCGGTGATTGAGGTCCCTGATGAGGCAGAATTGTTGCCCGTTGAATGTGATCCAGTGATGGTGGAAGAGGGACGTATTCGACTGCTCGATGTTATAGAGGATGAGCTGTTGTTGGCGATTCCTCAGGTTCCAATGCACCCTCTGGGAACATGCCCGGTGGAGCTGGAGAGACTGTTTAGCGACGGTGACTTCAAGGATGAGCAAGAGGAGAGTGCGACAGATGAGGCTAACCCGTTTGCCGCTTTGGCTGGGTTGAAGCCAGAGAGACAGAATTGACGTTTGTAGCTGTTCGGATCGGGGGGTAAAAATTCAATTTTTACTTGTGACCAAAGGTAAGAGAGTAAAACCTTATCCTTTGGAAACTCCAAATTTGATGCAGTTACTATCCTGCTACCTTCAAGAAGGTTAGCAGAAAAATTACTAAGTTTTTATTATTAATCAGGAGCTTGTACCATGGCGGTCCAGCAGAACAGAAAAACCCCTTCAAGACGCGGTATGCGTCGTTCACACGACAGCTTGAATGGAGAGACCCTCTCTATTGATCCCACCTCTGGTGAGACTCACTTGCGCCACCACGTTACTCCAGACGGATTCTACCGCGGCCGAAAGGTGGTCAGCGGTAAAAGCGAATAATCCCCTTATTTTGTGGGTTGTCTGCAGTTTTCCGGTATTCGGCCGCCCCGTTTTGGGCGGCCGATGTTGTTATGCCCTATTGGATTTAGTTTCGTGTGGCTGGAGTTGCTGAATGGGTAACCGAATAACCATTTCACTCGATGCAATGGGTGGTGACCTCGGTGTCTCCGTAGTGGTGCCAGCAGCCATCGACTTTTTGCGGCGTGACAACAGCGTCAATCTTATCCTTGTCGGTATTGAGGAGGAGATTCGTGCTCACCTCGGCGACACGCCGACCAGTGAACGACTGCGGATTCATTCTGCATCACAAGTGGTGGGTATGGATGAGTTACCCTCGCGGGCACTCCGTGGGAAAAAAGACTCCTCCATGCGTGTCGCCATTGATCTAGTGAAAGCGGGCGAGGCGGATGCCTGTGTCAGTGCCGGTAACACCGGAGCATTGATGGCGATGGCCCGATTTGTTCTCAAAATGCTCCCTGATATTGATCGGCCAGCAATTATTAGTGCGTTACCCTCCATTGAGGGGCATACCTGGATGCTTGATCTAGGGGCCAATGTTGATTGCAGTGCCGATCATCTGTTTCAGTTTGCCGTCATGGGTAGTGAATTAGTGGCGTCAGTTGACGAGATAGAGAGCCCAAGGGTTGGTCTGCTCAATATCGGACAGGAGGAGATTAAGGGCAATGAGCAGGTGAAGGTTGCCAATGACCTGCTGTCAGGCAGCACTCTCAACTATATCGGATATGTTGAGGGTGATGATGTATACAAAGGCGGTACAGACGTGGTTGTCTGTGATGGATTTGTTGGCAACGTCGCCTTGAAGAGCGCAGAGGGTGTGGCAAAAATGATCAGCCACTTCCTGAAAGAGGGGTTCAATCGCAATATTTTTACCAAGCTGGCAGGCTTGCTGGCTATGCCGGTGATGGCGGGCCTTCGCAAAATGATCGATCCCCGTCACTACAATGGTGCCAGTTTTCTTGGTCTGCGAGGGATTGTGATAAAAAGCCATGGCGGTGCCGATGTTCTGGCATTTGAGAATGCGATCAGGATGGCCGAAAAAGCGGTTCATACCAATGTCCCCGAAAGGATTGCTCATGGGGTAGAGAAGCAGTTGGATAAAGGGCTGGATAGTTGAAACATTCACGTATCATAGGCACGGGCAGCTATCTGCCAGAGAAAGCGCTCACTAATCACGATCTGGCAAAGATGGTTGATACTTCGGATCAGTGGATTCGAGAGCGCACTGGCATCTCCAAGCGTCATATTGCAGCAGATGGCGAGACCACCTGTGATCTGGCTGAGCAGGCGGCAAGACGCGCCATTGAGGCGGCTGGTAAAAAACCCCAAGATATCGACCTCATCGTTTTGGCCACCACAACACCTGATCAAGTATTTCCCAGTACCGCCTGTCTATTGCAGAGTCGTTTGGATATTCACGGCTGTCCCGCCTTCGATATTCAAGCGGTCTGTACCGGCTTTATCTATGCGCTCGGGGTGGCGGATAATTTCATCAAGGCCGGTACGGCCCGATGTGCTCTAGTGATTGGTGCTGAAACCTTCTCCCGTATTATCAACTGGGAGGATCGTGGCACAAGTATTCTCTTTGGTGACGGTGCCGGTGCCGTGGTCATAGAAGCGAGTGATGAGCCCGGTATACTCTCCACCCATCTCCATGCGGATGGTGATTACGCCGAGCTTCTGCAGGTGCCTGATGGTGTCTCCAAAGGCTATGACAAAATGCGCAACAATGCGGCCTTTGTCGAGATGCGCGGTAATGAGGTGTTCAAGATGGCGGTCAACACTCTTGGTCGTATCGTTGATGAGACACTGGCAAAGAACAATCTTAAAAAATCGGATATCGATTGGCTGATCCCGCATCAGGCCAACATACGAATAATTAAAGCGACGGCTAGAAAACTACGCATGCCGATGGATCAGGTGGTGGTGACGGTGGGTGAGCATGGCAACACCTCAGCCGCATCGGTTCCACTGGCATTTGATGTCGCCGTCAGAGATGGAAGAATCAAGAGGGGCGAAACTCTGTTGATGGAGGCCTTCGGTGGAGGCTTTACCTGGGGTTCTGTTCTCGTAAAATATTGATGTAATATTCCCGCTGTAGGTGCGCTACTCCCTGACAAGCTCCTAGTGGTAAAAATTAAGCTGACCGGGTTTTATCCCGAAAAATGGTGGAGATGGTAATGCTTGATAATCAGATTGCACTTGTAACCGGCGCCAGCCGTGGAATCGGTCGGGCAATTGCACTCGCCCTCGGCAAGCAAGGGGCTACCGTTATTGGCACGGCTACCTCTGAAGCCGGGGCCAAGGCGATAGGTGAACGCCTTGCGGCTGAAGGTATCAAGGGTGCAGGGATGTTGCTCAATGTGACTGAGCAGAGCTCGGTCGATAGCGTACTGAAAAAGGTGGCAGAGGCGTTCGGTGCACCGACTATTCTGGTAAATAACGCCGGCATCACCCGTGACAACCTGCTGATGCGGATGAAAGAGGCGGAGTGGGGCGATATTCTAGAGACCAACCTGACCTCTATCTATCGTCTCTCCAAGGGGTGTATGCGTGCCATGATGAAGGCCCGCTCCGGGCGCATCATCAATATCTCTTCAGTGGTGGGTTCTACCGGTAATCCCGGTCAGAGCAACTATGCTGCCGCCAAAGCAGGGATGATCGGTTTTACCAAGTCACTGGCGCGTGAAATAGGTCCTCGGGGCATTACTGTCAATGCCGTTGCTCCCGGTTTTATCGATACAGATATGACTCGCGAACTGCCGGAAGAGCAGCGCAAAGCGCTGCTTGCAGGCATCCCGGTGGGCCGTTTGGGCGAGGCGAAAGAGATTGCAGATGCAGTGGTTTTCCTTGCCTCACCGACATCCGGTTACATCACTGGTGAAACCCTACATGTCAATGGTGGCATGTTTATGGGGTAATCCCGAATGGTATTTTACCCTAAAATTTATTAGATTCGTATTTGAACTTATTGAATTGACAGCTATTTTGTAATTTTCATCAATAATTGAAAGTGAGTATAATCTGCTTTCAACTTTTGGAGATTGTTAATATAATAGTCACGGTCGATCTGGGATCGACTGTTTATTTATCCGGAGGAAAGAAAGAACATGAGCTCTCTCGAAGAACGTGTTAAGAAGATTGTTGTTGAACAGCTGGGCGTATCAGAAGACGAGGTGACCACCGAAGCCTCTTTTGTCGATGATTTGGGCGCAGACTCTCTTGACACTGTTGAACTGGTCATGCAGCTTGAAGAGGAGTTCCAGACCGAAATTCCAGATGAAGAGGCAGAGAAGATCACCACGGTTAAGCTCGCTGTAGAGTACATCGAAGCCCACACCTGATATTCTCGACTGATTTGAGCAAGGCCGCATTTGCCGTATCAACGCGGGTTGCGGCTTTTTGCTTTTCCTGATCCCTAAAGGGGGGTAGACCTCAGATGTCTGTAAGAAGGGTTGTAGTGACTGGGTTGGGTATGGTCGCGCCTGTAGGCCACACCGTTAAAGAGTCCTGGGACAATATACTGGCGGGTAAGAGTGGTATTCGGCCGATAACCCACTTCGATATTGAACCGTTCAGTGTCCACTTCGGTGGCCCGATCTATGATTTCGATATTACTCAGTATGTATCGAAAAAGGATGCTCGCAAAATGGATAAATTTATCCATTACGGCGTGGCTGCTGGCTGCCAGGCTATCGAAGACTCTGGTCTGGAAGTGACTGAGGATAACGCTAAACGGATAGGGGTGGCCATTGGTTCCGGTATCGGCGGAATCACCGGGATTGAGAACAGCTATCACGCTTATCTTGATGGTGGTCCGAGAAAGATCTCTCCCTTCTTTGTGCCAGCCAATATCGTCAATATGGTGGCGGGAAACCTCTCCATCAAATACGGTCTCAAGGGACCTAACTACTCCATCGTCTCAGCCTGTAGCACCGGCACCCATAACATCGGTGAAGCGGCGCGGATGATCCGTCATGGCTACATCGACGCGATGGTCGCCGGTGGTGCCGAAATGGCCACCTCTCCAGTAGGTTTGGGTGGTTTTGCCGCTGCCAGAGCGCTCTCTACACGAAACGATGATCCACAGGCCGCCAGTCGCCCCTGGGACAGGGATCGTGATGGTTTTGTCCTTAGTGACGGTGCCGGCGTAGTGATGCTTGAGGAGTATGAGATCGCCAAGGCGCGTGGTGCAAGGATCTATGCTGAGCTGGTGGGTGTCGGTATGAACTCCGATGCCTATCACATGACTTCGCCCTCCAAGAATGGCGAAGGTGCCCGCGACTGCATGTTGCTGGCCTTGCAGGACGCTGGAATTAACCCTGAGGAGGTTGATTACATCAACGCCCACGGTACCTCTACTCCAGCCGGTGACGTTGCCGAGACCATGGCTATCAAGGGTGCATTTGGTGATCATGCCCGCAAGCTCTGCGTCAGCTCCACCAAGTCGATGACCGGCCATATGCTGGGTGCTGCCGGTGGTGCAGAAGCAGTCTTTACCGCACTTGCCATTAGTGATCAGGTGGCACCGCCCACCATCAACCTGGAGAACCAGGATCCTGAGTGTGATTTGGACTACGTGCCCAACACCGCCAGAGAGATGAAGATCGATATCGCTATCTCCAACTCCTTCGGTTTTGGTGGTACCAACGGTACGGTGGTGATGCGTCGCATGAAAGAGTGATAGGCGTTACGCCACTCAAAAAAACGGGGCCACTGCGCCCCGTTTTTTTGCCTCCATTTTGGTTATAAAAGGGGGACGGAGAGAACAGGGAGGAGGCGCAGAGTGCGCAGAGAAAAGCGCTGATAAATGTTCCTACAATCTCTGCGTACTCTGCGTCTGCTCTGGAACCCCATCGTGCTGCTTTTTTAACCGAGTCATCAACTGAAAAATCGGGCATAATCCCACGCTATGTTACATCGTCTTCTTGGTCTGTTTGTCATCCTTATCAGCTTCCTTGCCGCCTGGGCATGGATGGAGCATGACCGTTTCATAGAGACGCCCCTCGCGCTACCCCAGCAGGGCATAGATTACCAACTCGCTTCCGGCACCTCTATCTCACGCTTGGCGATGGATCTGCGGTCTCGTGGCATTATTGAGAACGGCCTCTATCTTCGCCTGCTGGCACGTTGGGATGGCAGTGCAGCCAAAATCAAGGCGGGGGAGTATCACTTCACCTCCGGAATGACACCACACCAGCTGTTGGCCCTGCTGGTCTCAGGTAAGGTGGTGAGTCACTCGCTGACGCTGATTGAGGGTTGGGATATTCGTGAGGTATTGGCCGCTGTGCGTTCACACTCTGCGCTTAAGCATACCCTTGAGGGGTTGGCTCATGAGGTGATTATGGAACGGTTAGGGCATCCAGGAGAGCATCCGGAAGGTCGCTTCCTTCCCGATACCTATCATTTTCCCAGAGACACCACAGACCTCGACTTTCTTAAACGGGCCTATCGCGCCATGGAGCGACGGTTGGCAGCTGAATGGGATAAGAGAGAGGAGGGGCTGCCCTTGAAAAGCCCGGAGGAGGCCCTGATTCTCGCCTCCATAGTGGAGAAAGAGACGGGGGATGCCGCAGAACGCCCAAAGATTGCCGGCGTGTTTACCCGTCGTTTGCGCAAGAGAATGAAGCTTCAGACCGATCCCACCGTAATCTACGGTATGGGTGAGCGTTTTGATGGTAATATTAGGCGTAAGGATCTGAAGCAGGATACCCCCTACAACACCTATGTTCACAGGGGTCTAACACCGACACCGATCTCAATGCCGGGTGGCGATGCGATACATGCAGCACTGCATCCAGCGGAGGGAAAGAGCCTCTATTTTGTCGCCAAAGGGGAGGGACTGCACTACTTTTCCAATACGCTGGAGGAGCATAATCGGGCGGTGCGTAAATATCAGCTGAGGCGGTGAAAAGAAGTTATCAGTGGTGGATGTAAGTAATAGACATTATCTGCTTGAGACTCCAACCCCAAGCCCAGCTGAATAGTTACAAAAAATGCTTAAAATATTTGACATGTTAAAAGCCCTATTTTATAAATTTACTGACAACTAATAACAGTGCCGATAGAGATAGGAAAATTCATTACGGTCGAAGGTGGCGAGGGTGCTGGTAAGAGCACTAACCTTGACCATATTCGCCGCCTCCTTGAAGCGGCCGGCAAAGAGGTGCTGTTTACCCGTGAGCCTGGTGGTACTTCACTGGGTGAAGATGTTCGTGAGCTGTTGCTGGGCCATAAACATACCGGCATGTCCGATGATGCAGAGCTACTGTTGATGTTTGCTGCCCGTGCTGAGCACCTTAACAGCAAGATCAAACCGGCACTGAGGGAGGGTAAATGGGTGCTCTGTGACCGCTTTACAGATGCCTCCTACGCCTACCAGGGGGGAGGGCGTGGTATCAATAGTGAGCGCATAGCCACCCTAGAAGCCTGGGTGCAGCAGGGGTTAAAGCCAGACTTGACCCTACTACTTGATCTACCGATCAAGATAGGTTTGGAGCGGGCTGGTAAGCGCTCTGAGCCAGACCGTTTTGAGAGTGAGGAGGTGGCTTTCTTTGATAAGGTGCGCAGCGCCTACCTGGCGATAGCGGAGAGAGAACCACAGCGAGTGCGGGTGATTGACGCCGCCGCTGCTCTGGAAAACGTTCAGCGCAGTATAGAGTCGGTGATCGGGGCTTTTCTCAAGGAGCAGATGGATCGTGGATGAGACGATAGTGGTAATGCCATGGCACAGCGAAAACTGGCAACGCCTACAGCAGGCCAGAGAGCGTGGGCGGTTGCCTCATGCTTTGCTTATCACGGGTGCTGAGGGGTTGGGTAAACACCCGTTTGGTGTTCGTCTGGCAGCATCGCTGCTGTGTAAATCACCAATGGATGCAGGTCAGCCCTGCGGCAACTGCCAGGGGTGCCACCTGTTCAAGGCCGAGACCCACCCCGATTATCGCCGGATCGAGCCGGAAGAGGTGGGTAAGGCGATCAAAGTTGATGCGATTCGTGAGTTCACTTCCAAGGAGACGCTGACCAGCCAGGCCGGTGGATTCAAAGTGGCAATAATTGAGCCTGCGGATGCACTTAATATAGCGGCGGCTAACAGCCTGCTGAAGACGCTGGAAGAGCCGGTTGACTGGACCATTATGATATTGATCAGTAGTCGCCCTGGTCGACTACCCGCCACTATTCGTAGTCGCTGCCAACGCTATCACTTTGTAGCGCCTGAGCGTGCTCAGGCGATTGAGTGGTTATCGCACCAGGGAGTAGCCCAGTCTCCAGAACTGCTGCTCTCGCTGACTTCCGGCTCACCATTGACCGCTTTGGCTTCAGCCGACCCCGAATTGCTGGCTGAACGTAAGAGAATGCTCGATGAATTTAGTGCTATTGTGAAACAGGAGAGAGATCCTGTGGCAGTGGCGGAGAGGTGGGATAAACTCCCTTTTGCCAGAACCTTACACTGGTTTTGTAGCTGGATCGTAGATATGATTCGACTTAGGTCGGTCAACGAGGCGCTTGAGGTGATCAATACAGATCAGCGCCAGCGGTTTCTTTTACTGGCACAAGAGATGGATCTAAAACAGTTGTATGATCTATTAGACCGTACCTATGAAGCGATTCGCTTATCCAGCGCTCAGCTCAATACGCAGATGTTACTGGAAGGGCTGTTGATGACAGCCTGTATAAAAGGGCAGTTGAGATAATAATGGCAGATCTAAAAGTACCTGGGGCAAGGCAAGGTATCCTATCGCTTACTATCAAAGATAAGAATGCTTTGTATGCGGCCTATATGCAGTTTGTGAAGAATGGAGGCCTATTTATCCCTACCAACAAAAAATATAGGTTAGGGGATGAGGTCTTTATGTTACTTACCTTAATGGACGAGACTGAACGCTTACCGGTGGCAGGCAAGATTATCTGGATAACACCCATTGGTGCTGAGGGTAACCGGGCGGCTGGTATCGGTGTCCAGTTCAGTGACCAGGACGGCGGCATGGCCCGCAATAAAATAGAGACCTACCTCGCGGGCGCACTCAAGTCGGAGCGTCCGACCCACACTATGTAACAGGCAGGAACCTATTCGGGAATGGTGGAATTGCAGATTATTTAAAAATCAATTGGATACTACTCAATGGCTCAAATTCACTGCTGTCCCGTTAACTCCCTCTCCCCTGTGGGGAGAGGGAGTGTTCTATTGCAGTACGTCATGTTGCTGTTGATATATGCGCCCTAAAAAATATCTCCACACAAGGAGTTACTGAAAAATACTACAAAGTTAACGGGACAGCAGTGGCTCAAAATAGTAACTTTTGAGTGATTCTGTTCCCGGACTGGCTCCAGCCTCATCACCCATACTATCTGTGAAAGAACTATCATGCTCGTAGATTCCCACTGCCACCTTGACCGTATCGATCTTACGCCCTTTGACAGCAGCTTTGAAAAGCTGTTAGTGCGCACCAGGGAGGAGGGTGTAGGTCACATCCTCTGTGTCTCCATCGACCTCGAAAGCTATCCGGCGATGTCTGCGCTGGTAGAGGGGCAGCCCGGGGTCTCCCTCTCGGTGGGCGTTCATCCAAACGACCGTGAGCGCCATGAGCCGGAACCGGAAGAGCTGGCTGAACTTGCCCGACACCCCCAGAACGTCGCCATTGGAGAGACCGGCCTCGACTATTTTCGTAGCGAAGGGGATCTTGCGTGGCAGCAGGAGCGTTTCCGTCGCCATATAACTGCCGCCAAACTCTGCAATAAGCCATTGATTATCCACACCCGTGCAGCCCGTGAAGACACCCTGCAGATTTTGCATGAAGAGGGGGCTAACCAAGTCGGTGGCGTTATGCACTGCTTTACCGAAGATTGGGATATGGCTAAAGCCGCTCTCGATATGGGCTTCTACATCTCATTTTCCGGGATTATTACCTTCAATAGCGCGGCAGCTTTGCGAGAGGTGGCAAAAAAGGTGCCGGAGGATCGCATTCTGATTGAGACCGATGCCCCTTACCTGGCACCGATACCCCATCGCGGTAAACCCAATATTCCATCCTATGTGGCCCTTGTTGCCGACAAGCTGGCTGAGGTACGAGGGGTGGAGATAGAACAGGTGGTAGAGACAACAGGTGAGAATTTTTTCCATCTTTTCAAAGGCGCGTGTCGCAACTAGCTGAACTAGCGCTGATAGGGAGTGGAGTAAGCTAAATCAGTTCAGGTAAACCACCACAGCTGATGGTAAGGCAAGAGTGGTACCGAGAATTAAGGCTCAACTCTTCACTCGGCCGGTGTTAACAGAATGCGCTGAACGGCCTCACCACAGGCACCTTCACGATCAAGAATATCGATGGGTATTCCTTCCGGGGAGATACAACTAATCGTGTGAGTTGTTGAGTCAGTTACCCCAGTGATCCGTGACACCCATACCCGGCTTTCACTATAGGTGAGATCGATAATCGCTAGTCTCTTTCCCTCTGCTTCGATCAGCCTGCCGTTGACATGGGCACGACTGTAGCGTGCGTGGAGAGGCACATCGTTACGCTCATAGGTTTCTGTTAGTCGCTGGTTGGCGGTTTCCAGTGTCTCCTGCTCCAACTTAACAAGATAATTGTTGTCCATCGCCATCTCTGTCAGACCATTGGCAGGAGCATGACTAATATTCACCACCGGCTGTTTTTTACCGTCGGCACAGGCGGCGAGTATTAATGGTAGGAGGGGGAGGAGAAACCACTCTGTTTTTATCTTACGCATAATAAGCCGGAGATGGATAAATGAAGCCGGATTATAGCCTAATTGTATTGGGGTCTAGGGGAAATATGTGGCTAAAAAGCCCCTATTTTTGTAGATGGACTCTGTATGGGAAGTCGGTCGATTTCACCTGGGGAGCCTCTGAATTAAGTCTGGGCGAATTGATTTGTGGTCAGGAGGCGCAAGATTTTCAATGAAGATATAGGGCCTCCTGAGTGCAAGGCAATCGGTCATGACTTGTTCAGAGGTTCACTGGGTTGAGTGCATAGGGAACTTGGCGGATAACATCCATGTTGTCCGCAAGTTACTAATGAACTTCGAAACTTGAATTACTTAACGTCTGTCCGAGAATAGAGAGCCTACAGTGGAGATCCCATTGGGGCCTTTTTTTCGAGCATTTTCGTTGAATTAAGAGTGACTATCCGCCTCAAATAATAAAAAACTGGAATCAAAATGGAATTCCCTCGCTACGGCCCTGTTCTCGGATAGGCGCCTAGTTTACGGTCTTGTATGGATGCCCCGCATCTTTCCAGCCGGTTATGCCACCGGGGGCGCGATAGACGTTGGTGTATCCCATGAATTTCGCCCACCATGCGGCGTTGTGTGATCTGCCACATTTGGTGAATCCGCAGTAGACAACGATCTTTTTATTGAGGTCCTCACCCAGTACTGTTTTGTACTGCTCCTGGGTCGCCCCCCCTTCGATATCCACATCCTTGTTCCACACACCACTGCGATTGGATTGAAAACCAAAGTTGGTAGCACCAGCAATATATCCGGCGACAAACTCTTTTTTTGGATGGGCATCGATCAGCACAAAATCTTCCTTGCTATCAATCGTCTGTTTTAGTTGACTGATGGACATCAGCTTGTAACCACCTTGCAGGGTCTGGTTGGCAAGATTGATAGATATCTGCTGTACATCATTTTCACTTAGCTCTTTTACATCAGCCAGCGTGGCTGATGTGGCGAATAGCAGGGAAGAGACAAAAAGGGCCTTTGAAATGCGGGTGATATTTTTTTTCATTATTACTCCTCGATCGTGGTTGAGAAACGAATTTCTACAGTAGGCCCATCCTGAAAAATAGGTTTAGTGCGATGGTTCTGAATGGAAGTGCTTTTTCAGTAAAAGAGTTGCGGAATACAGCAGTCCAGGATTGGTATCCTGTGATGCCGCTGCATTTTGCAAATCTAACAGGCTAATTATTGTTATCTGTCTGTCAGATATTAGGTGGGTCAGCCAATAAAAAACATGATAGCTATCATGTTTTCCGTAGTAGTTTAATGCTTCTTTTTTCCCGCAGAATGACTCCATTTTTTTCAAGTTCTGAGAGAACACGGTAGAGTGTTTCGGGCTCAATGGCCAGATCGGCAGCAAGTTCAGAAAGGGGTGACTGCCAATTGAGACTACCAGCTTTGTCTGACTCACAGGTGAGAAGGTGTAACAGCCGGTCTTTTGCACGGTGAAGCCGCAGTCGTTCATAGCGGCTGCACTGGCGGCGGGCATTGGCTGCCAGTGCAAGAGAGAAACCCAGCGCAAATTGATTCTCTTTCAGAGCCTCAAATATATTCACTTTTGGCATGAATGCGATGGTAGATGGCTTCGAGCTGTAAGCGTCACAAACGTAGTGGTCGATGGCCAGCGCAGTTTCTGCAAAATATTCACCACTGCGGGATCTTACCATTACAGCATCGCCCTCTTTCAGCATTGGGCGAATCGCCTTAAGCTCTCCTTCGATGACATAGTAGATACCTTCAACCTTGTCGCCGGTAAGAAAGAGGCGATCTCCTTTTTTCAGTACAATCTCTCTGGTACAGCTAAGCAGCTTATCCGTAAGATAGGGGGGTAGATTGTTGATGCTCTCTTTTTGCATGATAATCTCTTCTTAACGGGCCAGCGTTACTCAAATTCTATCCGGTTGTACACCTAGGAGCCTGCCCGAGAATAGGACTGGCTCCTAGTGATTTATCAAGCTTAGAATTGATTTCTGGTCACGAAAATTGACGAGTACGACCTCTCGGTTACCTTTGAGATAGAGCTTCATCTTGTCCAGAAAGAGCCAGTGGGTGGACTGCACTGACAAGATTTCACGAAATCTTATACTAGCCTCGAAGTCTTGGTCCGGTTTCGACAAGATGAGCCTGTTTTTTTCGACAGCAATTTGCGCTCCGCCAAATGCCTTAAATAGTTTATCAAGCTTTAGCTTATACCAATGTGCCAAGCCAACCGGCAATATTGTAATAACCAGCATCTTGCTTGGGATAGCGTCAAAATACCAAGTGAACATAACCCCAGCAATGGTCGCGAAAAAAATAGAGGTGACTGCGATATTAACTCTTTGGTATTTCTCTTTGTTCCAATGTAACACCATGTTTTATTATGCCTTTTGATACTCGAAATATGTTTGCGTTAGTGGCTATGTCTCAGATTGATATATTTATCCGAGACCTAATCTATAGTGTCCGGTTATTTTGTAATCGAAAAGCATATCATTCATGTTTGGCTTGGTGCCAATATTGTGGG
>JBEVXV010000145.1:0-17706 GCA_040505915.1 Sedimenticola sp.
CGTTATATATTTCGAGTCTCCGAGTGTAGTAATTAACGTGTACTTGTGTATTTGTATTTTGAGTAACAGTAATAGTATTATTGTTCAAGTTGGTACGACGGCCCCGGACGGACAAACATTCTCCGTCCTCTGGATTATCTGGTTTTCTCTTTGGAAGGCTGAGCTTGTTGGAGTCGGCTCTTTGAGACGATTCTAATGAGATCGTGCATTGCAAAGAGCAAACCAGGTTCCGATTTGAGGACTGGGCATGGGGTCTGACTGGGGATGTCGTGCCTAGTTTACAATAATAAGAATATGATAGTATTGTGGATTATAGCATATCTACAGTGTATTTAAATAGCACGTCATATAGTTTAACAAAGCGTATGTAATATGTTAATACTTGTCTGCATAGCGTCTACTGATTAGGTGTCCGCCGTTTTCTGTCTGATCATACCCACAGTTGATCCACACTGTTTGTTGTGTACACATGGTGTACACCTGGTTAAGTCCCTTCCCTACGGGCTGACGAGCATACACTTGTTAGACATGTTTTATTTACTTGTCGTCTTATCGTTGCAGATGTCGCTGTGTGTCCACATGTGTGTCTGTCTATTTATGAGGGATGACGCAGCCATCCTCATGTGATGTGACTTTTCCTTTGTGCCTGTGTATAAAATACTATATTATAATATAAACTTGATGTATACCACTGACTTCGTTGTATCAGCCATCAGCGTTCGAACAAACCCTACCCCCTCGACCCCCTTGATACACAACTGATTGATTGAGGCGGTTACAAAATGGCGCCCAACAATGGTGTTCGACGCGTGTGATGTGATCCTCAACTGAAAGTGGTACCAGCCTAACCGTTTGTGACGTCACCAGTGTTGTGTTGTGGGATCCGTGTGTGGTTGTACTTACATTTGCTTTGCAGGTGATTTGTAGTGCGTACATCCAATGTTCATGTATTTAGTTTAGCCTTGCATGTGTTTTGGTGTGCATACTTCATTTTTTCATGTATTTCATTGTTTAGTGCAATTGCTTTCGCTTTCCATGTATTTTGTTCATGTGTGCGCTGCGGTGCATACTTTTTGTTATTTTATGTTGCCAGTGTGTATTGCAATATGTGTATTTCTCGGTGTGCTATAAGTGAAATGTAATTTTTGTGTGCATTAGGTCAAGGGCTGTCACACATTGTTTTTTGTGTGCTTTTGGTGCGCTTCAGTGACAGTTGTGTTTTGTGATCATAGTTAGTGTAGTTGGTAACTACTGTATATGTTACTAATTTTTCGTGGCGTGTTACTGTAGTTCATACATGTATGTGTACTTTTTACTTGATTTGTATGTATGTTTTTTTTTATTAGCAAATTGATAAGCTGTTGTGTATATTTGACTGTTCGTTTCTGCTTTTGTGTTGCGTAATATGTGTGTGATCTATTTAGGAAATTAGGTATAATCGGTCCATAACACACCATATTTTTCGCCGATATTTACTGGTGCTATCTAATTTTGACCTTGACCTTAACTATATTGTGACCTATATCTTGACCCCTATATTTTCACATTGACTATATTTTGGCTTATAGAATAACTTTTGAACTTTATAATATATTGTCCAGAGCTTATAGTCTGTATAGTATATATATTCCATACAGGAAGTTATAGTTACTACTAACAGTAACTGTTATTTCTAACCATTGCACAGTTTTGAGATAACATACTAGTTTTCATTTGTTTCTTCATAACTATCCATCATCGTGAGTTTCTATTCATGCGCTTCTATTTATGCGTCATTTAATTTGCATGTTCTGATTTAATTTCCAGGTACGTTGTTTGCACTTGCTATTTCACTTTCAGAT
Organism: Sedimenticola sp.; assembly: GCA_040505915.1. Taxonomy (GTDB): domain Bacteria; phylum Pseudomonadota; class Gammaproteobacteria; order Chromatiales; family Chromatiaceae; genus Vondammii. The sequence continues at coordinate 1,842 of JBEVXV010000145.1, forward strand.
ATTCTTGCATACGTATCCACGAATCCGATATTTAGCATCACCCACTCCTTCTCAGCTATTGCGGTAAGTACTGTACATGTATCACTACATTATCTGTGCATATAATGTCACATTCGTATCCTGTCGCAATTATCATGTTTGGTGTATATCTCAACCATTGGGCGGTTGAGTAATCTGATTGAAGTATATTTTGCACCTTATTTATTTCAGCCATACGTGCTATTCGGTATCTCGTATTCGGTATTTCGCGCTTCAACGTGTTTTTTAACCACCGTGGTTTAATTTTCGGTTGAACAATTCGCGTTTGTTACTAAACACCGTATATTTCTTGTATGTTTAACTACTTAGTGATCTTGGTTGCACTAGTATATTATATATTACGTTTGTTTCCAGTTGTCTCCCTTTACTCGTTTCACAAGTCGGTTTTCAAACAAAGGGGTAGACTTGTAGTTCCCAACGTCGAATGGCCATTATATGTCTTATAGTTGAACCGATTAATACCGTTTAACTCCAATATATGTTCACATGCATTATTTTATTGTGGTAACTTGTATTATATTTCTATTTTGTACAGTATATAAGTACACCACAATGGCAGAATCGCTAGAATATAGCGACGAGGAGGTCAAAGCTCTTGTTGATTCATTTAAGGCGTTGGGCGTAAAACCTAAGGCTGACACGCCGGAAGATTTGAAAGCTTGGATGAGCGACTTGGTAGCTTCAGGTATGTTAAAGGGACCCAAGGTTGAACCTTTCCCACATATAACCCCACCGCCCCCACCCACATATTTGCCGAAAATATCGTACTTTTCAGGTACTTCCAAAGATGCAGAATATGACCTATGGAAATATGAGGTCCTAGGTTTAGTCAATGGCCATGCATATCCAGAATTTTCAATCTTGCAGATAATCAGGCGGGCGGTGAAGGGCGAAGCGGCCCGGGTTTTGATGAACATGGGCCTTGATATCACTGTCAAGGAGGTTTTATATAAATTTGACTCGTGCTTTGGTTTTGTTCAGGAAGGTCAAACCATACTTGCTTCCTTTTATAACGCACGCCAGTCTACTACAGAAGATGTTGCCACATTCGCGAACCGTCTGGAGGACATGGTTAGCAAGGCCGTTGTAGTTGGCAAGGTTAATCCGAGCCAGACTAACGAAATGTTAACTTCTGCTTTGAAGGCTGGTATAAACCATGAACTAAGGGTTCTCGCAGGTTTCAAGTTTGAAACATGTAAAAACTTCGACACGCTGCGAGTTGAACTTAGGAAGCTGGAATTAGAATGTAAGCAGAAGGGGCAATGTCATTCTGTTGATTCTAATAAAGGTACATCAAAGAAGAATGATTCACCAAATGCTGCTATTGACAGGTTGACCTCAATGATGAAAGAGGTGAAGGAGGATATATCCCAATTAAAACTGTCTAATGCTAATCCGGAACATGCATTTCAGCAACAGCAAGAACAACAGAAGCAACCAGACCAACAACAGCAGCAGCAGAAACAGCAGGGAGGTAAAACTAATTACAGAGGCTCTAATGTTAACCCTAATTTTAGATCATACAACAGAGGCGGACCGAACCAGCAGTATCAGCCACATCCAAGCCAGTCGACCTATGATGAAGAGTACGATACTAATTATGAAGTCATGTGTTACAGATGTGGCCAGTATGGACATGTGCAGTATGGTTGCAGAGTGATTTTGGACCACCAGAGGCGAGGCGATAGAGGACGCTCGCGGCCTTTAAACCGGAGAGGTCTTATGGGGCGGGGCAGACCATGAGACCTGGGTGTAGTTCTACACATGATTCTAGCCCCAATACATCTTCACCTTTAGTAGGTTCGAGCAATGAGGTAACCGTAACCATCAATGAAAAAGAAACCCTTGCACTCTTAGATACCGGCAGTAATGTATCTACGATTTGTCGACAATTTTATAACGCACATTTGTCTGACATTCCAATTAAACCACTCGAGACAATATTGCAGGTTAAGTGTGCCAATGGACAACAACTTCCATACGACGGCTATGTCGAATTGGATATTTCCGTTTCAGGTTTACCCGATGGTCACACCACACAGAGTTGCTTGGCCCTGATTGTACCGGATAGCGCATACAATTCTAGAATTCCCATGCTTATAGGTACCAACCTGTTATCTGTATTTCTGACATCTTGTCAAAAGGATTATGGCGATAAGTTGTTACAGACTGCAAGTTTATATACTCCTTGGTACCTTAGTTTCAGATGCATGTTATTGCGGGAAAAAGATCTCCGTCGCCGGAAGTATACTCTAGGTTATATACGGAGTGCTGAATCTATGAACATCTCTATTTCTCCGAACACCACTGTCACTCTTGCTGGTTATATCGATAAGGGTATCGATTATCAACCAACCACTGCCATGTTACAGTCTACCAGTTCCGCTGTAAATTCGAATTTAGACATATGTCCGTCACTTATAACTTATCAGGGTTCTAGTAAAGGTTTGATTGACGTAACCATATCTAATTTAACCACAGATACCATAAATATACCAACCAAGAGTCTGTTAGCGGAGCTGCAACCAGTCTCCGTGGATGAAGCGGACAACGATTCCATTCCAGCCACAGGTACGTACATTGATGACATACAATTATCAGATGATATAAGCCATGATCAACGGCAGAAACTGCAAGATTTGCTTAGTGATTTTAAAGATGTATTTTCTCAAAGTGATGTTGATATAGGACACTATTCGGGTGTGACACATGATATTAAGTTAACTGACGAAAACCCTTTCAAACACAGGCACCGCAGGATACCACCTTCAATGTATGATGAGGTGCGGGATCACCTGAGACAGCTTGTCTCGGCTGGTATTATCCGGCGATCTTATTCGCCTTGGGCGTCCCCTGTAGTTCTTGCCCGTAAGAAAGACGGCAAGCTGCGCATGTGCGTGGATTACAGGGCGCTCAATGCTCGGACTGTGAAGGACGCTTATGCTCTTCCGCGCATTGAAGAAGTGTTGGATGCGCTGTCTGGAGCAAAATATTTTAGCGTCCTTGACATGAAGAGCGGATACTACCAGGTCGAGGTCGCGGAAGAACATAAGGAACGCACGGCGTTTACAGTTGGCCCACTGGGATTCTGGGAAAGCAACCGCCTTCCCTTTGGCCTCTGTAATGCGCCTGCGACCTATCAGCGGCTCATGGAGGATGTCTTTGGTGATCTGCATCTCAAAATATGTTATATCTATCTTGACGATGTAATTGTTTTTTCAGACACGTTTGAACAACATCTTGATAGGTTGGAGATGGTATTCCTGCGGTTGCGTCAGTGTGATTTGAAACTGTCGGCAAAGAAATGTTCTTTCTTTCAGAAAAAGGTAAGATATGTAGGTCACATCGTGTCTGCTGAGGGGATAGAGACCGACCCTGAGAAAATAGCAAAAGTCATGGACTGGCCGACTCCTCAAGGCCCTGAGGAGGTCCGTCAGTTCCTGGGTTTTGCAGGGTATTATAGACGCTTCATCAAAGATTTTGCCTCCGTAGCGCGCCCCCTCACAGACATGATGCCCACCACTGGCAAGAAGGCTAAAAAAGGCAAGTCCACAGTTGCTGGATCTAAACCCTGGCAGTGGGGACCAGAACAAGAAGCTTCTTTTTCCAACCTGAAACTCATGCTCTCTGAACCTCCGATTCTTGGTTATGCTGATTACAATAAACCTTTTGAATTGCATGTGGACGCATCTCAGAAAGGTTTGGGTGCAGTGTTGTATCAAGAACAGGACGGGGTAAAGAGAGTCATGAGTTTCGCTAGCCGTGCTTTAGGCAAGTCTGAGCGTCGTTATCCTGCTCATAAGCTGGAGTTTCTGGCCTTGAAGTGGGCGGTGACTGAAAAGTTTCACGACTATCTTTATGGCCAGAGATTCACAGTTTTGACAGATAACAACCCTCTCACATATGTCTTGTCTAGCGCCAAAGTCGACGCTACAGGTCAAAGATGGCTGGCAGCTCTTTCTAGCTACGACTTTGACATCCTTTATCGTCCTGGAAAGGGGAATACAGATGCTGACGCAATGTCGAGACACCCAGAGTTAGACCGTCTGTCAGTGGACACTGTTCAGGCAGTTTTCCATGGGGTTCAGTCCCAACCATATATAGAGACAATTTCCATGTCCGAGGAGGCCCTTCCCGAGACCAATATTGGAGCGGAGTTGCCGCATTTGACCAATGCCGAGATTAGACGAGGACAAATGAATGATCCATTCCTGCGTCTGTGGTCAAATGCGGTACGTGATAGGAGAAAACCTTCGTCCAAGGTTACTGGTACATCAAAAGACCATTCTGTGTTATCTAGGTCTTTTGACCGTTTACAGCTTATCCGTGGTGTTTTATACAGGAAGGTGGAGATCCAAGACGAAGAGAGATCACAGTTACTTCTGCCATCAGCCTGGAGAAAGAAGGTTATGGCTAGCCTTCACGACGACGTTGGACATCCCGGAAGGGAGAGGACTCTGTCCTTACTACGTGACCGATTTTACTGGCCTGGGATGTCTACTGCCGTCGAGAACTATGTGAAGAATTGCGGAAGGTGTATCCGGTTTAAGACGCAAGGTACGCACAGAGCCCCTTTGGTCAACATCCAAACAACACAACCACTAGAGTTGGTGTGCATGGATTTTCTCCAGTTGGATGTTGCCAAAGGGGGATGCCAGTATGTTCTCGTCATTACAGACCACTTTACCAGATACGCCCAAGCGATACCGACACGCAACATGACAGCCAAGACCACCGCAGACGCTTTTGTGAACCACTTCGTGAGACACTACGGCCTTCCGAAGAGGATCCATAGCGACCAAGGGGCCAATTTCGAGTCGAAGCTCATGAAGGAAGTGTGCGCCGTGACGAACATTGCCAGATCGAGGACAACGCCATATCACGCAATGGGCAATGGGATGTGTGAACGTTTCAATCGGACTCTCATAGGTATGTTGGGTACTTTACAGAGTAATGAGAAGTCTGATTGGACGGCTCACATATCCCCTCTTGTCCATGCGTACAACAGCACTCGCCACGATACTACTGCTCAGTCGCCTTTCTTCCTGATGTTTGGACGAGAACCCCGTTTACCGGTGGATTTAGCGTTCGGTCTGGAACGAAACCAGTCTTCACAGGTAAGTATATCAAAATATGCTGAAAAACTTCGTGAACGTTTCAAAACTTCTTATGACAGGGCAAGAAAGACCATAAAGACTTCCCAAGACAAGCAGAAGAAGTCGTATGACTACAAGATCCGTGGTGCACATTTGCTTCCCGGAGACAGAGTACTTGTGAAAGTTATGGCATTCGACGGACGACACAAACTTGTCGACAAGTGGACAGATGAGGTTTACACCGTCGTCCGTCAGGTCAACCAGGAAGTACCCGTCTTCGACGTTCAGCGAGAAGATGGCCAAGGTAAGATACGAACCTTGCATAGGAATTTGTTGCTTCCCATCGGCTCGCTGAACGAGGAGTTCCCAACATCTGATGTTGAGGTACCACGGCCTATACCACCAGTGCCTACACCACGGAAACGACCAGTTCCCGCTCCTCGGAAAGGTAAGTATAGCCCAGGTAAGACCAATGGTGACGAGATTCTGGTTGAGAAGCCGGATAGATTTAGTGAAAGTGAGTCTGAGGATGAATTGTTTATTCCGACTGTTACAGAATGCAGCATCCCACCAGATGCTGACACTCATTCTCATGATAGTCTGGAAGGTGATATCCTTCCTGAACATCCTGGTGACGGCCATGGCTTTGTTCAGGGAGACCCAGATGTTAGTCACAGTGGGGACGCCCACACCTCTGATAACGTGGAGGGTGATACTTCTGAGGTACATGTTGTTGATGAGTCCACTTCAGATACCATCATTTCTGATGATTCGACTCCAACGGTCCAGCATCCTGCGGAAGAGAGACGCGAGGATGAGGAGGAACTACCTCGTAGATCTGGGAGAGCGAGACGACAACCTCAGTGGATGACGTCAGGTGAGTATGTGCTCTCTCAACAGGTTGAGGATCCGGAGTGGCACAAACGCGCTTCTTTCCTGACGAACCTTACCACTGAAGGTCGTATCCCCATGGACAATACTGTCCGTGATGCTATTTTAACCCTTATTTTAAACAAATAATCATGTTTGCTTTTATGTTTTAGTTGAAATGTCGTGGAAGACATTTTTCGTTGCAGGGGGGACTGTGTGCCAGTCCGTATTTTGCAGTATGGCATACAGTCGATCATATTACTGTGTGCCAGTCCATATTATACAATATGGCATACGTGATTATCATATTGCACGTCGTTTTCCCTTTTGTTCACCCTGCATGTATTAACTTGTAATATATATATTTCCCCATACATAACCTCATAGGCCGAGTTGATTGCATTTCACGCCCTATACGTAGGCTCATGGTAATTCCGCTTTCCCGTGCTAGTTCATGCAAAGTGCCGCGCCACGTCAGCCACGTATATCGCATGACTTCATGTGATTGGTTGACGTGGCAAGCGCACGCCATTTATACCCGTATCTCGGTAAGCATTTTGGCATTCCATTTTCGACATCACAGCGATACTTCTATTTGACAATATTTGTAATAGCAGTTATTATTGTAATTCGGGAAAGGAGGAATTACCAGGTAAGTCTAGCTTTATATTTGGCCTTGTATTCATTTATAGTTTCCTTATTTCTGTTTCTCCATATACGTTCGGTTGATGTAAACTTGGGAACTGGCCGTGTCACGCATGTATCTATTTTCAGCGTATGTTTCGGTCTGTCGTTTGCTACGATTTAGTTTGCACTGTCCGTTGTTATCCGGCAATGCTGACAGGGGTGTTTATTCTATTGGCGTTTAATTGTAGACATCCTTGCAGCTATTGCCGTCAGATTGATATCCGTACAGTGTAAGCAGTTTGACCGTTACAGTACGCATGTCATTATTGGAAACTGTATAGTAATTCTGTAAATTTACGCGTGAATGTATTTTAATATATTGTATCGTTCAGTGGGAATAGGCCAGTGCTGATTATGGCAATATGATTATACAGTCGTATTGAGAAGGTTGTACGGTCGTATTGTCGGCCGAGGTATCTATGTGTACTTTGGCAATGTACTGTATTTTCGAGGTAAGTGTCCTACTATTGTGGCAATTGGTGTCTACTTGGCACACATATATAGTCCGTGGTTATACAGCGAGATGGTTGACATGTGAATGGTTTGCGAATGGGAATGTGCTATTGCCGTTCGCGGACTGTTCCCATGTCGCCTGGTGCCTTGTCCGTGTGCCATCTCGGTGTATAAGTATATACCCCAATTGCCATGCATGTACGACTATTTAAGTGTATTTATTATTACCAAGTCGTGTGCCTCTTATCAGGTTCCACGATGTGAATGCTAGCTGTATCCATCTGGGCATACGACGTCGAGCCACACTTGGTAAAGTAGATTCATTGATTGTACACACTCGGTTATTCGGAATAGGTCTGGCCTGTGTAGCTCGGAGTGGTTGTGATTCAGCGTGCTGAGTTAACCATCTTCTAGTTACGCATGTCGTTATATATTTCGAGTCTCCGAGTGTAGTAATTAACGTGTACTTGTGTATTTGTATTTTTGAGTAACAGTAGTATTATCGTTCAAGTTGGTACGACGGCCCCGGACGGACGAACATTCTCCGTCCTCTGGATTATCTGGTTTTCTCTTTGGAAGGTTGAGCTTGCTGGAGTCGGCTCATTGAGACGATTCTAGTGAGATCGTACATTGCAAAGAGCAAACCAGGTTCCGATTTGAGGACTGGGCATGGGGTCTGACTGGGGATGTCGTGCCTAGTTTACAATAATAAGAATATGATAGTATTGTGGATTATAGCATATCTACAGTGTATTTAAATAGCACGTCATATAGTTTAACAAAGCGTATGTAATATGTTAATACTTGTCTGCATAGCGTCTACTGATTAGGTGTCCGCCGTTTTCTGTCTGATCATACCCACAGTTGATCCACACTGTTTGTTGTGTACACATGGTGTACACCTGGTTAAGTCCCTTCCCTACGGGCTGACGAGCATACACTTGTTAGACATGTTTTATTTACTTGTCGTCTTATCGTTGCAGATGTCGCTGTGTGTCCACATGTGTGTCTGTCTATTTATGAGGGATGACGCAGCCATCCTCATGTGATGTGACTTTTCCTTTGTGCCTGTGTATAAAATACTATATTATAATATAAACTTGATGTATACCACTGACTTCGTTGTATCAGCCATCAGCGTTCGAACAAACCCTACCCCCTCGACCCCCTTGATACACAACTGATTGATTGAGGCGGTTACAAAATGGCGCCCAACAATGGTGTTCGACGCGTGTGATGTGATCCTCAACTGAAAGTGGTACCAGCCTAACCGTTTGTGACGTCACCAGTGTTGTGTTGTGGGATCCGTGTGTGGTTGTACTTACATTTGCTTTGCAGGTGATTTGTAGTGCGTACATCCAATGTTCATGTATTTAGTTTAGCCTTGCATGTGTTTTGGTGTGCATACTTCATTTTTTCATGTATTTCATTGTTTAGTGCAATTGCTTTCGCTTTCCATGTATTTTGTTCATGTGTGCGCTGCGGTGCATACTTTTTGTTATTTTATGTTGCCAGTGTGTATTGCAATATGTGTATTTCTCGGTGTGCTATAAGTGAAATGTAATTTTTGTGTGCATTAGGTCAAGGGCTGTCACACATTGTTTTTTGTGTGCTTTTGGTGCGCTTCAGTGACAGTTGTGTTTTGTGATCATAGTTAGTGTAGTTGGTAACTACTGTATATGTTACTAATTTTTCGTGGCGTGTTACTGTAGTTCATACATGTATGTGTACTTTTTACTTGATTTGTATGTATGTTTTTTTTTATTAGCAAATTGATAAGCTGTTGTGTATATTTGACTGTTCGTTTCTGCTTTTGTGTTGCGTAATATGTGTGTGATCTATTTAGGAAATTAGGTATAATCGGTCCATAACACACCATATTTTTCGCCGATATTTACTGGTGCTATCTAATTTTGACCTTGACCTTAACTATATTGTGACCTATATCTTGACCCCTATATTTTCACATTGACTATATTTTGGCTTATAGAATAACTTTTGAACTTTATAATATATTGTCCAGAGCTTATAGTCTGTATAGTATATATATTCCATACAGGAAGTTATAGTTACTACTAACAGTAACTGTTATTTCTAACCATTGCACAGTTTTGAGATAACATACTAGTTTTCATTTGTTTCTTCATAACTATCCATCATCGTGAGTTTCTATTCATGCGCTTCTATTTATGCGTCATTTAATTTGCATGTTCTGATTTAATTTCCAGGTACGTTGTTTGCACTTGCTATTTCACTTTCAGATATTCTTGCATACGTATCCACGAATCCGATATTTAGCATCACCCACTCCTTCTCAGCTATTGCGGTAAGTACTGTACATGTATCACTACATTATCTGTGCATATAATGTCACATTCGTATCCTGTCGCAATTATCATGTTTGGTGTATATCTCAACCATTGGGCGGTTGAGTAATCTGATTGAAGTATATTTTGCACCTTATTTATTTCAGCCATACGTGCTATTCGGTATCTCGTATTCGGTATTTCGCGCTTCAACGTGTTTTTTAACCACCGTGGTTTAATTTTCGGTTGAACAATTCGCGTTTGTTACTAAACACCGTATATTTCTTGTATGTTTAACTACTTAGTGATCTTGGTTGCACTAGTATATTATATATTACGTTTGTTTCCAGTTGTCTCCCTTTACTCGTTTCACAAGTCGGTTTTCAAACAAAGGGGTAGACTTGTAGTTCCCAACGTCGAATGGCCATTATATGTCTTATAGTTGAACCGATTAATACCGTTTAACTCCAATATATGTTCACATGCATTATTTTATTGTGGTAACTTGTATTATATTTCTATTTTGTACAGTATATAAGTACACCACAATGGCAGAATCGCTAGAATATAGCGACGAGGAGGTCAAAGCTCTTGTTGATTCATTTAAGGCGTTGGGCGTAAAACCTAAGGCTGACACGCCGGAAGATTTGAAAGCTTGGATGAGCGACTTGGTAGCTTCAGGTATGTTAAAGGGACCCAAGGTTGAACCTTTCCCACATATAACCCCACCGCCCCCACCCACATATTTGCCGAAAATATCGTACTTTTCAGGTACTTCCAAAGATGCAGAATATGACCTATGGAAATATGAGGTCCTAGGTTTAGTCAATGGCCATGCATATCCAGAATTTTCAATCTTGCAGATAATCAGGCGGGCGGTGAAGGGCGAAGCGGCCCGGGTTTTGATGAACATGGGCCTTGATATCACTGTCAAGGAGGTTTTATATAAATTTGACTCGTGCTTTGGTTTTGTTCAGGAAGGTCAAACCATACTTGCTTCCTTTTATAACGCACGCCAGTCTACTACAGAAGATGTTGCCACATTCGCGAACCGTCTGGAGGACATGGTTAGCAAGGCCGTTGTAGTTGGCAAGGTTAATCCGAGCCAGACTAACGAAATGTTAACTTCTGCTTTGAAGGCTGGTATAAACCATGAACTAAGGGTTCTCGCAGGTTTCAAGTTTGAAACATGTAAAAACTTCGACACGCTGCGAGTTGAACTTAGGAAGCTGGAATTAGAATGTAAGCAGAAGGGGCAATGTCATTCTGTTGATTCTAATAAAGGTACATCAAAGAAGAATGATTCACCAAATGCTGCTATTGACAGGTTGACCTCAATGATGAAAGAGGTGAAGGAGGATATATCCCAATTAAAACTGTCTAATGCTAATCCGGAACATGCATTTCAGCAACAGCAAGAACAACAGAAGCAACCAGACCAACAACAGCAGCAGCAGAAACAGCAGGGAGGTAAAACTAATTACAGAGGCTCTAATGTTAACCCTAATTTTAGATCATACAACAGAGGCGGACCGAACCAGCAGTATCAGCCACATCCAAGCCAGTCGACCTATGATGAAGAGTACGATACTAATTATGAAGTCATGTGTTACAGATGTGGCCAGTATGGACATGTGCAGTATGGTTGCAGAGTGATTTTGGACCACCAGAGGCGAGGCGATAGAGGACGCTCGCGGCCTTTAAACCGGAGAGGTCTTATGGGGCGGGGCAGACCATGAGACCTGGGTGTAGTTCTACACATGATTCTAGCCCCAATACATCTTCACCTTTAGTAGGTTCGAGCAATGAGGTAACCGTAACCATCAATGAAAAAGAAACCCTTGCACTCTTAGATACCGGCAGTAATGTATCTACGATTTGTCGACAATTTTATAACGCACATTTGTCTGACATTCCAATTAAACCACTCGAGACAATATTGCAGGTTAAGTGTGCCAATGGACAACAACTTCCATACGACGGCTATGTCGAATTGGATATTTCCGTTTCAGGTTTACCCGATGGTCACACCACACAGAGTTGCTTGGCCCTGATTGTACCGGATAGCGCATACAATTCTAGAATTCCCATGCTTATAGGTACCAACCTGTTATCTGTATTTCTGACATCTTGTCAAAAGGATTATGGCGATAAGTTGTTACAGACTGCAAGTTTATATACTCCTTGGTACCTTAGTTTCAGATGCATGTTATTGCGGGAAAAAGATCTCCGTCGCCGGAAGTATACTCTAGGTTATATACGGAGTGCTGAATCTATGAACATCTCTATTTCTCCGAACACCACTGTCACTCTTGCTGGTTATATCGATAAGGGTATCGATTATCAACCAACCACTGCCATGTTACAGTCTACCAGTTCCGCTGTAAATTCGAATTTAGACATATGTCCGTCACTTATAACTTATCAGGGTTCTAGTAAAGGTTTGATTGACGTAACCATATCTAATTTAACCACAGATACCATAAATATACCAACCAAGAGTCTGTTAGCGGAGCTGCAACCAGTCTCCGTGGATGAAGCGGACAACGATTCCATTCCAGCCACAGGTACGTACATTGATGACATACAATTATCAGATGATATAAGCCATGATCAACGGCAGAAACTGCAAGATTTGCTTAGTGATTTTAAAGATGTATTTTCTCAAAGTGATGTTGATATAGGACACTATTCGGGTGTGACACATGATATTAAGTTAACTGACGAAAACCCTTTCAAACACAGGCACCGCAGGATACCACCTTCAATGTATGATGAGGTGCGGGATCACCTGAGACAGCTTGTCTCGGCTGGTATTATCCGGCGATCTTATTCGCCTTGGGCGTCCCCTGTAGTTCTTGCCCGTAAGAAAGACGGCAAGCTGCGCATGTGCGTGGATTACAGGGCGCTCAATGCTCGGACTGTGAAGGACGCTTATGCTCTTCCGCGCATTGAAGAAGTGTTGGATGCGCTGTCTGGAGCAAAATATTTTAGCGTCCTTGACATGAAGAGCGGATACTACCAGGTCGAGGTCGCGGAAGAACATAAGGAACGCACGGCGTTTACAGTTGGCCCACTGGGATTCTGGGAAAGCAACCGCCTTCCCTTTGGCCTCTGTAATGCGCCTGCGACCTATCAGCGGCTCATGGAGGATGTCTTTGGTGATCTGCATCTCAAAATATGTTATATCTATCTTGACGATGTAATTGTTTTTTCAGACACGTTTGAACAACATCTTGATAGGTTGGAGATGGTATTCCTGCGGTTGCGTCAGTGTGATTTGAAACTGTCGGCAAAGAAATGTTCTTTCTTTCAGAAAAAGGTAAGATATGTAGGTCACATCGTGTCTGCTGAGGGGATAGAGACCGACCCTGAGAAAATAGCAAAAGTCATGGACTGGCCGACTCCTCAAGGCCCTGAGGAGGTCCGTCAGTTCCTGGGTTTTGCAGGGTATTATAGACGCTTCATCAAAGATTTTGCCTCCGTAGCGCGCCCCCTCACAGACATGATGCCCACCACTGGCAAGAAGGCTAAAAAAGGCAAGTCCACAGTTGCTGGATCTAAACCCTGGCAGTGGGGACCAGAACAAGAAGCTTCTTTTTCCAACCTGAAACTCATGCTCTCTGAACCTCCGATTCTTGGTTATGCTGATTACAATAAACCTTTTGAATTGCATGTGGACGCATCTCAGAAAGGTTTGGGTGCAGTGTTGTATCAAGAACAGGACGGGGTAAAGAGAGTCATGAGTTTCGCTAGCCGTGCTTTAGGCAAGTCTGAGCGTCGTTATCCTGCTCATAAGCTGGAGTTTCTGGCCTTGAAGTGGGCGGTGACTGAAAAGTTTCACGACTATCTTTATGGCCAGAGATTCACAGTTTTGACAGATAACAACCCTCTCACATATGTCTTGTCTAGCGCCAAAGTCGACGCTACAGGTCAAAGATGGCTGGCAGCTCTTTCTAGCTACGACTTTGACATCCTTTATCGTCCTGGAAAGGGGAATACAGATGCTGACGCAATGTCGAGACACCCAGAGTTAGACCGTCTGTCAGTGGACACTGTTCAGGCAGTTTTCCATGGGGTTCAGTCCCAACCATATATAGAGACAATTTCCATGTCCGAGGAGGCCCTTCCCGAGACCAATATTGGAGCGGAGTTGCCGCATTTGACCAATGCCGAGATTAGACGAGGACAAATGAATGATCCATTCCTGCGTCTGTGGTCAAATGCGGTACGTGATAGGAGAAAACCTTCGTCCAAGGTTACTGGTACATCAAAAGACCATTCTGTGTTATCTAGGTCTTTTGACCGTTTACAGCTTATCCGTGGTGTTTTATACAGGAAGGTGGAGATCCAAGACGAAGAGAGATCACAGTTACTTCTGCCATCAGCCTGGAGAAAGAAGGTTATGGCTAGCCTTCACGACGACGTTGGACATCCCGGAAGGGAGAGGACTCTGTCCTTACTACGTGACCGATTTTACTGGCCTGGGATGTCTACTGCCGTCGAGAACTATGTGAAGAATTGCGGAAGGTGTATCCGGTTTAAGACGCAAGGTACGCACAGAGCCCCTTTGGTCAACATCCAAACAACACAACCACTAGAGTTGGTGTGCATGGATTTTCTCCAGTTGGATGTTGCCAAAGGGGGATGCCAGTATGTTCTCGTCATTACAGACCACTTTACCAGATACGCCCAAGCGATACCGACACGCAACATGACAGCCAAGACCACCGCAGACGCTTTTGTGAACCACTTCGTGAGACACTACGGCCTTCCGAAGAGGATCCATAGCGACCAAGGGGCCAATTTCGAGTCGAAGCTCATGAAGGAAGTGTGCGCCGTGACGAACATTGCCAGATCGAGGACAACGCCATATCACGCAATGGGCAATGGGATGTGTGAACGTTTCAATCGGACTCTCATAGGTATGTTGGGTACTTTACAGAGTAATGAGAAGTCTGATTGGACGGCTCACATATCCCCTCTTGTCCATGCGTACAACAGCACTCGCCACGATACTACTGCTCAGTCGCCTTTCTTCCTGATGTTTGGACGAGAACCCCGTTTACCGGTGGATTTAGCGTTCGGTCTGGAACGAAACCAGTCTTCACAGGTAAGTATATCAAAATATGCTGAAAAACTTCGTGAACGTTTCAAAACTTCTTATGACAGGGCAAGAAAGACCATAAAGACTTCCCAAGACAAGCAGAAGAAGTCGTATGACTACAAGATCCGTGGTGCACATTTGCTTCCCGGAGACAGAGTACTTGTGAAAGTTATGGCATTCGACGGACGACACAAACTTGTCGACAAGTGGACAGATGAGGTTTACACCGTCGTCCGTCAGGTCAACCAGGAAGTACCCGTCTTCGACGTTCAGCGAGAAGATGGCCAAGGTAAGATACGAACCTTGCATAGGAATTTGTTGCTTCCCATCGGCTCGCTGAACGAGGAGTTCCCAACATCTGATGTTGAGGTACCACGGCCTATACCACCAGTGCCTACACCACGGAAACGACCAGTTCCCGCTCCTCGGAAAGGTAAGTATAGCCCAGGTAAGACCAATGGTGACGAGATTCTGGTTGAGAAGCCGGATAGATTTAGTGAAAGTGAGTCTGAGGATGAATTGTTTATTCCGACTGTTACAGAATGCAGCATCCCACCAGATGCTGACACTCATTCTCATGATAGTCTGGAAGGTGATATCCTTCCTGAACATCCTGGTGACGGCCATGGCTTTGTTCAGGGAGACCCAGATGTTAGTCACAGTGGGGACGCCCACACCTCTGATAACGTGGAGGGTGATACTTCTGAGGTACATGTTGTTGATGAGTCCACTTCAGATACCATCATTTCTGATGATTCGACTCCAACGGTCCAGCATCCTGCGGAAGAGAGACGCGAGGATGAGGAGGAACTACCTCGTAGATCTGGGAGAGCGAGACGACAACCTCAGTGGATGACGTCAGGTGAGTATGTGCTCTCTCAACAGGTTGAGGATCCGGAGTGGCACAAACGCGCTTCTTTCCTGACGAACCTTACCACTGAAGGTCGTATCCCCATGGACAATACTGTCCGTGATGCTATTTTAACCCTTATTTTAAACAAATAATCATGTTTGCTTTTATGTTTTAGTTGAAATGTCGTGGAAGACATTTTTCGTTGCAGGGGGGACTGTGTGCCAGTCCGTATTTTGCAGTATGGCATACAGTCGATCATATTACTGTGTGCCAGTCCATATTATACAATATGGCATACGTGATTATCATATTGCACGTCGTTTTCCCTTTTGTTCACCCTGCATGTATTAACTTGTAATATATATATTTCCCCATACATAACCCCATAGGCCGAGTTGATTGCATTTCACGCCCTATGTGTAGGCTCATGGTAATTCCGCTTTCCCGTGCTAGT
>JBEVXV010000146.1:0-3211 GCA_040505915.1 Sedimenticola sp.
CTCCGGTCTATATCATTTGAGAAGTTACCCTCGGTATATGTCGAAGACCCAACATCAGACATCGATACACTCTACAAAGCAGTTTTCGCCATGAATTCAAAACGACCTGGATGGTCAGGTACAATGCAAATGATTCACAAAGGTGATCATCCTGGAAAGGCGTCTGTGTTGTTCTTACCCATGCTTGACATTAATCCAAGTGATCTGACTTGCATATATTCCACATTGAATTTCATATGTGCACATGCGAAACAGTACGAGGTTACTCCGGTGGTAACATTTGATCAGCCACTCTGGTGGAAGGCCCTGCAGATAATAGAAAGTGAACCAGAGGCCAGTGAGCTGTGATCTATCGTTCTGCGTCTTGGTGGGTTCCGTACAGAAATGAGTTTTCTGGGAAGTATTGGTCGCATAATGTCAGGTTCCGGCCTTCAAGATGTTCTCCAGCTTGTCTACGCACCCAATGCTGTAGATCACATGCTCAGTGGCAAAGCAGTTGAGAGAGCTGTTAGAGGCCATTTTCTCGTTGAAACCGCATTGACTTCAATGATCGTCGAAAGAGGATTATCTGAAACATGCTCATCGGATAACTCAAATCCTGAACCATGTACACCAGATATTGAAGAGGCCGTCACTGATGATACGGTAATTCAGCCGCAGCAAAATACGGAATCTGAGATATCCATGAATACTGATGTAGACAAACCGGAAGTACAGAAACTTGGACAACTTTTTGAGGCGTTACTCTCCGGTGAAGTATCACTGGAAGAATTATCATCCTCGCACGAACTAGACTGGTTCAGAGACAGGGTACAAACCGTATGCCAGTCGATGAAAGACAGGCGAACAGCCAAACTTTGGCTACAGTACATAGCCATGATAGACCTACTTAAACTCTTCCTGAAGGCTGAACGAAGCGGAAATTGGCAACTTCATTTACGGGCCGTTCATGAAATGCTACCTTACTTCTCAGCAGCTGGACACAATCTGTATGCCAAGTCTGCATACATCTACCTTCAGCGAATGACCAAACTTGAGCATCAACATCCAGATGTGTACAGACACTTCCAGCAAGGTCTTCATGTTGTTCGTCGTACTGACCGCTTCTGGGCTGGCCTTTCGCCTGATCTTGTAATTGAGCAAGTGCTTATGAAATCGGTCAAGACAACTGGTGGACTTACCCGGGGCAGAGGTCTCACTGAGACACAGCGTCTCGTGTGGCTAATGTCCATGCCTAAGTGCGTCGAGGTAAATAATGCAATGCAAGAATTCACGTCAGTGTCATACAGCACGAGTGAGCAGCATAAAGATGTGACAGATGCCAGACAGAAACGAGACGTAGAAGACACACGTACACTGCTGGTATATCTCAAAGATAGGGATCCATTCCTGGAAAGCAAACCATTGCGCAACATTGTCACAGGTGTCATCGCCGATTGCAGTGTTAATGCTGATAACGCAAAAGCTGTAGGTAGCAATATCGTTGACTCGTTGGTGGGAAAGAACGTGGTTGACCACTCGTTCAGGAGGAAGGACCAGGTTGTGACAATGGATAATAATGCTGTTGAGATACGGGACGAGGTCGTGAATATCGATCCACAGCGACTGGTCGCTGCAGGTACGTTGAACAACGAACTGAAGGAATTATTCCAACATGAGCTGTGTAGCTATCCTGCTGCCCTTTTTGAAGCAAGAGGCGTGATGAGACTGGCAAACAAATCTGCATTAGCAGATGCTGTTTGGGCACTTCTGCCGGCTCATGTAACGATCACTCCTTCAAGCAACAATTTACAGTACATTCTAGATGGGGGTCGTTGTTGCATCGCATCCCATGGGAGAAGGGGGCAACTTACTACAGCATATGTGAGAAATATAGAGACTACGTGACAAGACGATATGGAAATAGAAACGTGTGCATCATCTTTGATGGGTATGCAAACGGTCCTTCCACAAAGGATGCAACACACAAGCGTAGATCCGGGAAACATGTGGGCGCAACAGTAAACATCACAGGTGGGATGGTAATGAATTCCAAAAAGGAAGATGTTATTTCAAATCCCCAAAACAAACAGATGTTCATTAACCTACTCAGTGAAACCATTTGTCAAGATGGAATTGAAATTAAACATGCACCCGGTGATGCAGATGTACTTATTGTACAGACGGCTGTTGCGTGTTCCACTACAGCCAGTACAGTTGTTGTTGGTGAAGATACAGATTTGCTGATTCTTCTGTGCTACCATACACGTCCTGGCGAAGGTTATGATATATACTTCAAGCCTGAAAGTAAGATGGGTACAAAGAAACAACAGAGATGTTGGGACATCAAAATGACACAACGTGTACTTGGTGGGGATGTGTGCAGTCACATGTTGTTTGTGCATGCTGTTCTTGGGTGTGATACAACCTCCAGAGCCCATGGCATTGGGAAAGGAGTTGCGCTCAAGCAACTGATGTGCAACAGTGCTTTCAAAGAACAAGCAGGCATATTCCTCAAAGGCAGTTCTACTGTAGCCGACGTAGTTGAAGCAGGAGAAAAAGCTCTTATTTGCCTATACAATGGTAAGACAGACGAATCATTGGATACGTTGCGACTCCAGAGGTTCTATCACAAAGTGAAATTAAGTTCCAGTGTTCAACTTCAATCACTTCCGCCTACCTCTGCAGCGACACAGTATCACAGTATGCGGGTGTACCATCAAGTCCAAGAGTGGCAGGGCAATGAGCTACCACCGGATGAGTGGGGTTGGAAGATTCACGGACCTCATTTCATGCCAATCATGACAACAAAAGAAGTCGCACCAAAGAGCCTGCTGAGCATCATTTCCTGTAATTGTAAGTCTGGCTGTTCAACAATGCGTTGTTCATGTCGTAAGGCAGGTCTTGAGTGTTCACCCGGATGTGGCGAGTGTCGTGGCCTTTGTAGAAACGCATCACAATCCGAAACAGACGGCAATGATAGCTTGGATTAACCATAACATACCGACTTGAGGAAACGCATTTGGCGACCATATTTGATTATACAGCTGATACAATCAGACATGATGATAGTGATTCTCATCATAATAACATGGAAACATAATGACATTCAAATGTACTGCATGGTTCGAAAGTTGCCAACAGTAAGAATTATCGATATTTTGGCGGCCATTTTGATTGTTTAACAAAGCTATATATATCGTATGAAGGCTAAAACTATTGAAATAAGAGA